>NZ_LKDX01000009.1:0-114642 GCF_001401795.1 Pseudoalteromonas sp. P1-26
GAAAACTGGCTCACACTTACTACTTCCTTTACTCGCTCATTTAAAAATACTGCAGGTAAAGAACAAGCAATCACAGCTTATACAAATCACATGAAGCGAAAACGAAAAAGCTCTATAGCTAATAGCTTAGCCTTATTTACTTAGTTACACATTCGACACTAGAAATCAATTTTACAAATCCAATCCTTTTAATTCTAGAAGCATAACAACTATTGCAACTAGCACTGACCAGTGTGTAAAACTAAAAAAATAACTCAGCACATAAGACTGAAATTTAATTAATGACAATGAAAAATCACTATTTTTATAGCAATTCAACTTGTTCTGAATAATTCACATCTATCTTTAGCTGATTCTTATTAAAAATAAGTTGGGTGTCTGGTTAAATATTTAAGTTGGCTGTCTTTTTAAAATTAACCAAACCTTATGGTAGCGAGGTGTTAAAGTGGGTGTCTATTTATAAAAAGAAACCTATTCTGATAGTAGCTAAGTTATGCAAGGCAGTAACGTAAATGCATTATCTATTGGTATAGTTAGCAATTTGCCACACGAACAATTCAATGCATAGTTCCACCCAAAAACAATAACAATTAAGCATGTGGGTGCAACAAAAATATCAAAAAACTTAAATACTGAAAAATTAATGCAAAAAGCCACATTTGCGGTTGACATCAGTTTCCAAAACGCTTAAAAATACTCCTAACATTTTTTAAACAGCAGCCATCTAGTCGGCTGTGCATTTTTTAGAAGAAAATTAAAAAATAATGAATATTCGCCGTCACCTTTTAGTCGTCAACGTTCTCGTACTGGTCTTAGTTACAAGCCCAGCGGGAGGCTATTAAAAGGTGAAAGCACGCTTTTTAAAAAACCCCCGCCATATGCGGGGGTTTTTTTATGCATTTATGCTTGCACACACAGAGGAATGAGGATGAGTACAACTGAATATAATGGATCCGAACTAGTTGTTCGGGCACTTAAAGAATTGAATGTTAAGTATATTTTTGGCTACCCTGGCGGGTCTGTTCTTGATTTATATGACGCGTTATTTCAACAAGAAGATATTGAACATATCTTAGTACGTCACGAACAAGCCGCAACTCATATGGCTGATGGTTATGCCCGGGCTACTGGTGAAGTCGGTGTGGTGCTAGCCACTTCTGGCCCTGGCGCTACAAACTGTGTCACAGGTATCGCGACAGCGTACATGGATTCTATCCCAATGGTGGTGTTATCTGGCCAAGTTCCTACTGGTTTAATTGGTGATGATGCATTCCAAGAAACTGATATTGTTGGTTGTTCCCGCCCTATCGTAAAGCACAGCTATAACTGTCGTAGCGCAAAAGATATTCCAACAATCTTAGCTAAAGCATTCTACTTAGCCAGCACAGGCCGCCCTGGCCCGGTTGTGGTTGAATTACCTAAAGATATGCTTAACCCTGAGCTAAAGTTTCCATTCGAATTTCCAAAAACAACTGAGCTTCGAACTTATAACCCGAACACTAAAGGCCACTCAAAACAAATTCGCAAAGCAGTTAGCGCAATTTTAGAAGCTAAAAAACTGGTTATTTACTCAGGTGGCGGCATTATTCTATCAAATACCTCTGAGCAACTAACTCACTTGGTTGAATCATTAAATGCGCCAATCACTAACACCTTAATGGGCCTAGGTGGTATCAGCGGTACTCACCCTAACTTTATTGGTATGTTAGGTATGCATGGCAGCCTTGAGGCAAATAAAGCCATGGCAAATGCAGATGTTATTTTGGCTTTAGGCGCTCGATTCGATGATCGGGTAACGAATAACGTTAAAAAATTCTGCCCTAATGCCACGATTGTTCATGTTGATGTTGACCCAACCTCTATTTCTAAAACAATTAAAGCGCACATCCCGGTTGTTGGCTGCTTGAAAACAGTGCTTGAGCAGTTACAAACGGCGATTGATAAGAGCCCTATTTCAATTGATCGTTCGGCACAAGAAGACTGGTGGCGTCAAATTATTAGCTGGCGTGAACAAAAATGCCTAAGCTACAGCACTGATGGCGATAAAATCAAACCACAAGCCGTTATCGAAGCAATTTACAAAGCAACCGATGGAGATGCTTACATTAGCTCTGATGTAGGTCAGCATCAAATGTTTGCAGCTCAGTATTATCCGTTTAAACACCCTCGCCAATGGATCAACTCTGGTGGCTTAGGCACCATGGGCTTTGGATTACCTGCAGCAATGGGCGTTAAGCTTGCCTTCCCTGAAAAAGAATCTATCTGTGTAACGGGTGATGGTTCTATCCAAATGAACATTCAAGAGCTATCAACATGTTTACAATACAATTTAGCTGTGAAAGTTGTGTCGTTGAATAACCGCTCACTGGGCATGGTACGTCAATGGCAAGATATGATGTATTCAGGTCGTCACTCATCTTCTTACATGGAATCACTTCCTGATTTCGTAAAATTAGTAGAGAGCTATGGCCACGTAGGTATTCGCGTTGATCATATTGATGAGCTTCAACCTGCTATTGAAAAAGCCATGTCTATTAACGACAGACTGGTATTTTTAGATATCTGTGTAGATGAAAAAGAACATGTTTACCCTATGCAAATCAAGCTAGGGGCAGTCGATGATATGTGGTTACGTAAAGGAGTAAAAGCATAATGCGCCGTATTTTATCAATCTTATTAGAAAACGAACCTGGCTCGTTATCGCGCATTGTAGGCTTATTTTCACAGCGTGCTTACAACATCGATAGTCTGACTGTTGGCACAACTGACGATCATTCTCTTTCGCGTATTACCATTACAACCATGGGTGATGATCGCATCGTTGAGCAAATCACCAAACAAGTGAACAAGCTTGTAGATGTTCTAAAGATTATTGACTTAACCGAAATGGCACATATCGAGCGTGAGCTGTTATTAGTGAAAGTTTTTGCCCAAGATGAAACCACTCGAGCAGCAGTAACGCGTGTTGCTGATGTGTTCCAAGGTGCTATTTTAGATATGGGGCGCCACAGCTACACACTACAACTTGTAGCGAGCACAGAAAAGATTGAATCTTTCCTTGATACCCTGCGTCATGAATCAGACATTATTGAAGTTGTACGTTCAGGCGCGGTTGGTATTGGTCGTGGTGATAAAGCGTTAAAGGCATAAGCCTTTTTCGCTATCGCAACAAAACGCCAGTTACAAAAAAAGGGCTATAAGCCCTTTTTTCAATAATTAGTAAGTTACCCTATTAAGGATTAACTTGGTCTTTAAGACCTTTACCCGCTTTAAAGCTTGGGATAGTTGCTGCTGCGATTTGGATTTCTGCACCAGTTTGTGGGTTACGGCCAGTACGCGCTGCGCGCTCTTTTACTGAGAAAGTACCGAAACCAACTAATGCTACTGAGTTACCTTCTTTAAGAGAGCTAGTAACTGCGCCAGTGAATGCATCTAGTGCACGAGTTGCTGCCGCTTTTGAGATTTCTGCATCAGTAGCAATTTTTTCAACTAATTGAGCTTTATTCATTGTTAGATTCCTATTCGTTATTATTTTGCCTTCGCAAAACCTATCTTTATGCATTTTTGAGAAGTTAGCAACAGCAAATTGCTATTTTTACGTAATTTATTCAAAAATGACTACTATTTAACTATCAATCACAAGGTTAGTGACATCAGTATTAATAAAGACTTAATTTAACTTCCATCACAAAATTTTATGATAGCTAAACCATCATTCAATTTTCTCGATAACCAAGGTAACTTCCCCGACCTCAAAGCCAAACTTATCAATAGCGGTACGGTTTATCAAGCGTGATTGTGTTACCAAGTACATCCAATCATCGAAATTTACCACTAAAGTACTACCATCATATGGAAGCTCGACAGAATATGTCCAATGGAACACGCTTCCATTGCTCTCACCCTTTGCTTCGCCAATCACATCTGATGCTGTCCCTGTGATACTGCCATCATCATTAATGGTGATGTACCAAACACGGGTTTGCGTTTCGCCATCATCATAAACAAATTGCTCGTCAATCACTCCCTGATTGCCATTCCAAGATGCTTGCATGTCTACAACCAGCTTACGTGTTAACTCGCCCTTGTGGTCTTGCACAACGCCGTAGGCTTTGAGCTCACCACTAAAAAACTGCTTAAAGTCAAACTTAGGCTCTGTACCTTGATAATAATCAACATCTGGCGCAGAGCAGCTGGTAATTAACAGTACCATAGCGAAAATAAAGAGTGCTTTGAGCTTAATCATGTTTCCCTCCAATAAGCTGTTTACGAAGTGATGGTTCAGACGTGTCGGCGCTTAACCAAATTGCTAAGAAGTTGTCAGCGAATCTTTTATCATCGATTTGCCCTAGCTCTTTGTCATTAAAGTAAAAAGTACCAATTCCTTGTTCGTTTGTTTGAAACGACAACGAATCGTTTTTTTTGATATCAGGCCAAAGGGCTAGTAACTGTTTGTCATAAACACCTACCATGTCATTGAGCTTTAAATGTTGCCATTGCTCGTTGGTTGCTTTGACGATGTCTTTCGCATCAAAATCCCGCAAATAAGTAAGTGTAAGTTTGCTGGGGTGTTGGCCAAACTGATACGAGCCCGATGGAGTCTCTAATTTAGCGTTATAAACATCCCAAAACAGATACTCCATTTTCGCTTGGCCCACCGTTTTAAAGCCATTTGCATACACTCCCGCAGAGAACAATAACGCAGCAAATAAACTTAAATTAAGTGACTGTTTCATCAAATAATCCTTAAAGTTGTGTTATCAAACACTACGAAAAACCACCTAAAACTGATCATTTAGCCGCTAAAAATCGCCTATTAATAGCGATTATAGCCATAAACATACTTGCCCAACCCAAACCATAAACGAGCCAAAACTGCCACAGAACGAGCTCAGTATTAAGCACTCCAAAGCGCATTCCAGCGTAGTAACTAGCAGGAGCAAATAACGCGCAAACTCCCCAAGCAATATACCAAGGCAGCTTTTGTAAAAACTGCATCGAAGTATTAATGGTTAAAAGTAGTGCAGCCCAAAGTACAGCAAGCCATAAGGGAAAGGGGCTAACTTTAAAGGCAAGTAAGTTTAAGCTGCTGGCAAGCCATTCATAGCCCAGTGCGAGAGGCAAGCCACATAATAGTAGCCAACTATCTTGCTGGCGTTGCTTTGATAGGTAAATCATCAAAGCGACAACAGCTAAAGCGGGTATCAGAGAGTTATGCTCAAGGAGTAAGGCCATAAACCAGACTCCTTGAAACAAAGCAAAATTAATAATCGAGCGCGATATCATCGCCAGAATGGCCAAAACGAGGTTTACGGGCAACTAAATGAACTGTACTGATAGCACGGGTTCTAAACGCACCTTCACAGTAAGCTAAATAAAATAACCATAAACGATAGAATCGCTGGTCAAATTTGACTTTATCTATTTCAGGCCAGCTAGCGACAAAGCGCTCGCGCCAATCAGCCAGTGTTCTTGCATAGTGAACACCAATATCTTTTACACTATGCACAACCATGTCTGTTTGCTGCTTTATTTGCTTATTCATTTCGTCTAAGCAAGGCAAACAACCACCCGGGAAGATGTACTGCTGAATGAAATCGGAATTTTTAAGGTAGTGGCTGTAACGCTGATCAGCTATGGTGATTGCTTGAATAAGCATGGCACCACTGTCTTTTAGTAAAGACTGACATTTTGCAAAAAAGCCAGGCAAATACTCATGACCGACAGCTTCAATCATTTCGATTGATACAAGCTTATCGTACTTGCCCTCTAAGAGGCGGTAATCGTGCTTTAATAAAGTAATTTTATGGTCAAGGTTAAGCTCTTTAACCTTTTGTTCAACATAGGCATATTGCTCATCAGAAATGGTGGTCGTTGTTACATGGCAATCAAAATGTGTTGCTGCATAAATCGCAAAGGCGCCCCACCCTGTGCCAATCTCAATCACCGAATCACCTGGTTGTAAATCAACCTGCTCACAAATCAATGCTAGTTTGTGCTCTTGGGCCTGTTCAAGGCTAGCTTGTTTTGAAGGGTAAACAGCACATGAATACAACATTTCGTCACTTAGAAATGCACTATATAAGTCGTTGCCTAAATCATAGTGCGCCGCAATGTTCTTTTTTGAACCGCTTGCTGAGTTTTTATTTTTAATGTGATTAACTCGGTGCACAATGCCACTCAAAAAGGCGAATTTTTTCTCGAATGCATCTAGCTGATCTTGATTAAGGGCAAATATTTCAATAAGTTTAGTGAGGTTGTCACAATCCCAATAGCCAAGAATATAAGCCTCTCCGGCCCCCACACTGCCAGATAACGCAAATGACTTATACATAGCAGCATCATTTACCGTGACCGTTGCGTGTAAATCACTTGTAATGTCACCGAATTGCTCTTTGTGGTTACCCTCTTTAAGGGTAATGCAACCAACGTTGATACTATTGAATGCACCTATTACCAGTTTTTTATAAAGCTTTGTCATCCAGCCGGTCGTTTGGGCTTGTGTTAAATTTGATACTTTTTCCATCACATCACCTAGTTGAATTCTCTTGTTTGCCCGAGTGGCCAATAAATGGCACACGTTTGCAAAACAACTTCAAAGCATGAAGGTAAATACCTTTAAAAATACTTAACGTCATAGCCGGAAACTGTTTAAGCACGGCGCTAACCTGCTCTTTCGTGAGAGGCTGCTTTTGCAAACGCAGGGTTGCATCAAACAAAAGAGTGTCGTCTTTTTTATTTTCAATATGAATCATGGTGTTATCAGAATTCATTCTAATATGCCAATGATAGTTCATATCTAAGTTCATGAAAGGTGATACGGAGAAAACCTTTTTAAAGTTCACTTTTTTTTCAAGGGGTACGACATAATAATGACGCTCATTCCAAGGCGTATTGCTCACTTCAGCAAGCATGTGAGTGAAATCGCCATGACCAGTTTGAAAGAAGAAAAAATTAACCGGGCTAAAATAAATTCCTAAACAGCGCACCTGTCCGAGCATAAAAACATGGGTAAATTCATCGTCAATGCCAAGCTCTTTAATTTTGTTAAGTGCACGCTGCTTGAGTGGCAACTGCATATCGGTTTGATAATTAAAATAGTCGCTCTGACTAAATTTAAGTGCCTTAAAGCCACTTAAGCCAAGCCAAGGATGAACTCCATTAAGCTCGTCAGGCTTAGCTAAATCAACCCACATCATATAAAGCGGGTACTTAAAGTGATGCTCTTTGACGGCAAAGCGCCTGTGGCGAACATCACCTACATATATGGCGCTATTCAAACTCGACTCCGAGTTGCTTTGCCACATTTACAGCACTTCTTACACCGTCTTCGTGGAAGCCGTTGTACCAGTACGCTCCGCAAAAATAGCTGTTATTTTTACCGTCAATAAGAGACTTTTGCTGCTGAGCGGCAATCGACTGCTTATTAAATACCGGGTGATGATAGGTAAACTCGCGTAAAATTTTATCTTTATTAATGCCATCAAGGTGGTTAAGCGTGACACAAAATTGCGTGTCGCTCTTAATGCCTTGCAGAATATTCATCTGATAAGTCACCACTGCGGCTTTGTCTGTGTTGTTATTTAACAGATAATTCCAGCTCGCCCATGCGGCTTTGCGTTTTGGTAGCAGTGTAGTATCGGTGTGTAGTACCACTGAATTAGCCGTATAAGGTATCGCTGAGAGAACACTTTTTTCGTCTTCAGTCGGATCTAATAACAGTTTTAATGCTTGATCTGAGTGGCAAGCAAACACAACTTTATCGAATGATTCACTGTGACCATCATCGAAATGGACATGCACACTATCATCTTTTCGAGATACCGAGCTGATATTACTATTTAAACGAATTTTATCAGCAAAACCTTGGATCATAGGTTTAATGTATTCGCGAGAGCCACCCGGAATAACATACCACTGCGGGCGATTAGTGATATCCAACAAACCGTGGTTATAAAAAAACTTAACAAAAAACTCTACGCCAACTTGTGCCATCTCTTTAATGCTTGTAGACCAAATAGCAGCGCCCATCGGCAAGATATAATGAAAACGAAAGAACTCGTTAAAGTCATGCTCGTCTAAAAACTCGCCTAGAGTTTGATTTGCTTTATAATTTTTTTCAGCATGTAATGATTTACACACATCATTAAAGCGCACAATGTCTTTTAAAAGTTTCCAGAATTTAGGGCGAAAGATATTGCGCTTTTGTGCGAACAAACTCCAAAAAGTATGGCCGTTATATTCAAAGCCGGTTTGTTCGTTATGCACACTAAAGCTCATTTGGGTTTTCTGACGCTCAACACCCAAGCGCTTAAGTAGTTTTTCAAAATATGGGTAAGTTCGGTCGTTAAAGACAATAAAGCCTGTATCAACAGCGTACTCAACGCCATCAACTTTTACGTCTATGGTTGCAGTATGGCCACCTATGTAGTCGTTTTTCTCAAATACGGTTACATCGTAGTGTTTATGCAATAGGTGCGCACAGCTTAAACCCGCTATGCCAGATCCAATAACAGCCACTTTTTTCAACGTGATAATCCTTTTGCAAGCTTCAGCCAAAGTGGCGTAGGAAGCATTCTTAAAAATTTTAAAATGAAGGTAAAACGGTGCGGAAAGTGCACTTCTTTGCGCCTTTTCGCGACCCCTTTATAAATATAATTTGCCGCTTTTTCTGCACTCACCGCCATTGGCATTGGAAAGTCATTTTTGTCTGTAAGCGGCGTTTTAACAAAACCTGGGTGAACTAAAGTGACATCGATATCTTTTAAATCAACCGCCAAGCTATTGGCTAAATAACTTACACCGGCTTTAGACGCACCATATGCTTGGCTGCGTGGTAACGGTAAATAAGTCACACTAGAGCTTACGATTACAAGCTGACCACCGGGCTTTATTTTTGGTAATAACGCCTCCAGGCAATAGCCCATACTGAGCAAGTTGGTCGTGATCACCCGCTCAAACAAACTGCTGTCAAAATTGCGAGCATCATCAATGTATTCACAATTGCCAGCATTGAGAATAACCCGGTCAAATTGTGTATAAGCCACTGTGCTCGAACGAATATCTTGAAGGTCGGTTGCGTCAAACTGGCAAGACTCTATATTTTGATGCTGGCTCAATTTAGCAAGCTTTTCTGTATTTCTACCGCATGCAATGACCTGTTCATTATTGTCTGCATAAAGCTTTGCTAATGACTCGCCAATACCTGAGGTAGCACCTGTAATTAATGTCGTCATTATGCACTCGCTCTTTTATCGATGTATTTCACAGCCGAGCCAAGCACTGGAATATGCCTATAAAGCATAGCGCCTACATCAAAATAATCGCGGTGATTAATTATTTTATTGCTAGCAAATTTTAAACAGCTATGACCCGCAACCGAGATTGCTTTGCCTTTGTTTAGCTTTGGATGGCGATAATACATGGTCCAATAGATAAACGCAGTGTGGTCTTTGCTCTGAATATTTTCAGTAACATAGCTGTCTTCGATAGCAAATTCGCAAGAAAGCACATTGGCGTAGAGGTTTTTGAAATAGTCACGCAGATCCCCAAGACCATTTACCGCATGCAAGGGATCTGCAAACTGAATATCTGGGTGATAAATTTCATCCAGTAACTGTAAATTGTCTTTATTGAGTGATTGATAAACATCAATAAACCTATCAAGGATCGCCTTGTCCATGTCACACCTTAAATGCGTTTAGCGCTCGCTCTCGCGCGGCTTTATGATCAACAATTGCTGGCCAATAACTGCTCGACTTACCCTGTTTCGCTAAATAATCATGCGGAAAATGGATTTGTTTAGCAGGTATTTTTTCCAGCTCTGGTAAATATTTACGGATAAATTCACCATCTGGATCAAATCGCTCGCTTTGGGTGATAGGATTAAAAATTCGAAAATACGGCTGAGCATCACACCCCGTACTTGCAGCCCATTGCCAGCCACCGTTGTTAGATGCAAGGTCGCCGTCTATGAGATGCTGCATAAAAAAGCGTTCGCCTTTACGCCAATCAATTAATAAGTGCTTAGTTAAAAAGCTCGCGACCACCATGCGTAAACGGTTATGCATCCAGCCAGTTTGCAGTAGCTGCCTCATTGCTGCATCGACTAACGGGTAGCCTGTTTTACCTTCGCACCATGCTTTAAAGTCGCTTTCATCATCACGCCACTTCACGGCGTTGTATTTCTCATTAAAGTTATCGTATTTATTTAGATTTGGATAGATAGCGATAAGATGACGGTAAAACTCACGCCAAATCAGTTCGTTAACCCAACAAAACAAGTTACTTTTACTACTTCGTAGTACATCTGGGTGGCGCTGCTGGATCAGTGCCAATAGTTGATGAACGCTAATAATGCCAAGTGCTAAGTAAGGGCTTAAACCTGAAGTGCCTTTAATGCTTGGGATATCACGCTGGTCTTGATATGTTGCTAGCTTCTCTTCAATAAAGCGCGCGCAAACGTGGCTGAGCGTTTCATCATCGACAGGCCACTTTTCTGAGTTGCCGTCTGAGACTAATAACTCACTTGGCTGCCACTCAATGGGCTCGAACATCTCTGGCGGCTCAGCAAAATAAAAGTGGGTGTCTTGATAAACTTTTAGCCATGCATTTTTAAATGGCGTGAATACTTTAAACATTTCGCCGCTTTGATTCTTGATACTCCCTGGCGGCGCAATTACATCGCCGTCGTATGCGCAAAAAGCAATCCCTTTACTATCAGCGTACTGTAAAAAGGCATTATCTCGGTTTACTTCATTAAGCTCATATTCGTTGTTAGCGTATACATTTTTTACTTGGTGTTGCTCGCAAAATGACGCTAATTTTTCAACACAACCGGCGTAATCAGCTGCATCAATAATATGTAATTCAATACCTTTACTTGCTAAAAGCTTCCCCAAGAAGCTAAGCCTACGCTTTAATAAATCTAGCTGAATATCAGCCACATCATGCTTTTGCCATTGCTTTTCAGTAATAAAAAATACCGCATTTCTGCAACCATTTTCGATTGCCTGATACAAAGCGTCGTTATTAAAAAGGCGCAGATCGCGCCTAAACCAAAATAATGTATTCATTAAATTCCGTAGCGTAGTTTTAATTCGTTCGGATAGGGGTCAAGATACACTTGCTTAGCAAGATACTCGTTTGGGTGCACTTTTAAATGATGCTTAATTAACGTAAGAGGTACGTAAAGTGGCACTAACCCTTGGCGATATTCATCGATGGCATCACGTAGTTCTTGCTTTTCAATCTTAGAAAGCGATTTTTTAAAATAACCTTGCAAGTGCATTAATGTATTAGCGTTATTTTTACGTGAAGCTGGTTTTTTAAGGGCTGTCATTAACCCCAAAATATATTCATCAGCCAAAGTTTGGATATCTTCGCCATCAAAAGTGCCAAGCAGATTTCCTAAGCTACGGTAAGCTTCGTAGTTATGAGCCATCAATAAGTACTTATATTGGGCATGAAACTGAGTCAATCTATGTACTGTGAGTGGTTGTTCGCTTAATGTTTGCCAGTGCTTATAGGTATAAACACGCATTACAAAGTTTTCGCGAAGGTGCATATCATTTAAACGACCGTTTTCTTCGCAAGGTAACAATGGGTTATGTGCCATTATTTGCTCTGCAAAAAAGCCGATACCTTCTGAGGTATTGCCCGTTCCCGCTTCGTTATAAATTTTAATACGTTCCATTCCGCAACTTGGGCTTTTGGCACAAAATACAAAGCCGCTTAAATCTGCAGTTTGCTCTGTCGCAACACGTTTACCGTATTCTGTTAATTTAGGGCCAACATCGCCAGTGCCATCTGGGCGACACACTTTAATAGTATCGCCAACACGCACTTGACGAATAGTTGGTCGAGGGATTGGCAGGCCTACCGCTACTTCAGGACAAAACTTTTTATACTCAACATGGTTAGCCAACTCATCCATGCAAAAATTAGATTTTTTGTGCCCGCTGTCAAAGCGAACTTTGTCGCCTGCTAAGCAGGCGCTTAAACCAATTTTAATTGTCGATTGCTGCATATAAACTCTACTAATAGATAAGATTACCAATTGGGTTCAGTAATTTACTAATACCTTTATTGAAGTGTAGGGCACTACTAACAACTGTAAAGCACAAGCACCCTTCAATCGTTTTAGGTGTGTGATTGTGACGACCATCTAACATCATAAAGTCACCCGGTACATAGTGTCCGTCTTCATCACTAAACTCCCCATCTAATAATAAAGTGAGCTCAAATCCAGTATGAGTGTGCTCAGGTATTTCACCACCCGCATCAATATGAAGCAGGCTTGCTCGTAATGGGCCATCTTCTAAATCAATACGAGAGCGGGCAAGTTTGCCTATTTGCATAAAATTGCTGTGGCCAATGCGTGTAAGTGCTCTAGGTAAAGTGTAGGTTTTATCTTTAACATCAACTGACACCTGTTCTTGCTCGTACACTTCATCAATTGATTCATCAGCGGTGATGGCATCAAAAAGTGTTTTATCGAACATATCATCCAAGTCGGTAGCTGATTCAGTAAAAACATTATCAGCATTTTTCGCTTCAAGCGCAGCGAGTTCGTTTTGACACACAGGGCACATTTCAACATGAATAGCGACTGCAACACTCAAAGTGGCAGGTAGATTACCTTCACTGAACTTGGCAAGCAATTCGTTGCTAGGATGGTGCTTAATCATGGTGATCTCCCATTTCATTGCGTAACTTCTGCAAGGCTAAGCGAAGACGAGATTTCACTGTGCCTACGGGAATATTTAAATGTTCAGCAAGCTGCTCTTGCGACATATCTTGAAAGTACACCCCGCGCACAACTTCACGTTGCGCAAGCGGTAGTTTATCAAGGTACTGTTTGATCTGTTTATCTTCTAAGTGGTCACTGAATTCGTGCTGGCCCGGCTCGGCTTCATCTATCAATGGCCAGATATCTTCACTAATGCACTCTTCTTTGCTGCTCTTCATTTTTCTTAGCATATCGAAAGAGGCATTACGCATTACTGTGTATACCCAAGTTGTCGCTGCACCTTTTTCTTTGTGGTAAAGGTGTGCTTTACGCCAAACTGAGGTTAGTGTTTCTTGAACTAATTCCATCGCTTGTGCTTCAGAACCGAACTGCTTTATTCCAAAACGTTTAATTTTTGGTGAGAAATATTGGAAAAGTATTGCAAACGCACGTTTATCACGGTGCTCAGCAACAGCAAATAAAGCATCAGCAAGCTCTTTGCTTGGAGTATCTGGCATGGCAGAGTATTGACCTGTGTTAGGTTTACAACCTGTTTGAAGTTGTTGACTTACCATCTTTATGTCATCCAATTATTGTCGTTTAAAGTAATACGGCAAATAGTTGATGTTAGATCACATTAATCAGTAAATTCGTTGTTGATTAGAGTATGGAGGAAACTTAGCAAGTTTTCAAAGTTAGATTTATAAGCAAGTTGTTGTTTTTTAACTAACGATATTGGCAAAATTTCAAGCCAACGGGCAACAACCCATGCAAGGTTATCGAATTGTGGGGCTTTATATAGGCCTGCTAAATCCGGCTGATTTGCAAATACAGCACGAAGTGTGTCACTCAATAAAGTGTTTTCGTCATTAATTGGCGTGCTTACGTACCATGAAGGTGACGTAATTATTTCGATGTCAGCATGTCGAAGTTGCTGCTTATCCTGAAAAGCGTTATGCATAGACACTGCATGCTCAGCATAAACATCAATTAATAATTGACCATTATCATCTTGATTGAAGTCGGTTATTTGCACTAAACAACCAATTTCGGGCAAGTTAAGATCTGTATCGTGTTGGTAGGTGCACAGCACAAAACCAGTGTTATCTTGTACAGCTTCTTTGACCATCGTTAAGTAACGCTGCTCAAAAATTCTTAGCTTGGTGAACCCTTCAGGTAAAATAAAAACCGGTAAAGGAAAAATCGCACGCTTCATAAAGTCTACTATTCTAAAACCACATGCCTTTAATTACGTGCGCTTTTAATCCGCCGATCAATATTTCATGAAATCTTAATATCTACTTTGTACCTTAGAAGTTGAACCATTGTGCAACGTTACGAAATAATTCGATAGATGCATATGCACTGAGTAAACTCAAAACCGGTGCAACCATAAGTAAAAATAAGCTGATTTCACTACTCATTGTCTTGTTTCCTTACTGCTTGTTTGTTGCTTTAGGAGCTTGAGCAACTTTTAACTCTTCTTCTTTCGAAGCAATTGCATCTTCACTCATGTAAGTATCTAGTAACTTTTGAGCATCAAACTCAATGCTGTTCATTACGCTTTCCTTCAGCTCGTTACTCGCTTGTTGAACATAGCTTTTAACAGATTGTGTAATTGTGTTGCTGATATCTAATTCAAAGTCAGTAGCACTTGCTTGAGTTGACCCTAATACAAGTAACGCAGCAGTAGTTAATTTAAGTGAGTTATTCATAGTGGTATTCCTTGTCTCTTTAAGTAATTAGTCGTAATTACTTAATCAAAGGTTGTGCCACCCTGAAAATAAATTTTAAATTATTGATTTTTAATGTTTAAATTATTGATTGGTTTTTTAACCTTATTCAGGGTTGGTTAATAAAACCAATGTATTTAAATGTTTTGACCAACATTTAGTGAAAAAATAAGCATTGTAAATTTCAGCGCACACTTGTACACTGAAACTGTTTTATTCACTCATTTTTAGTAGATAGATATGACAGAGCAACTCCCTTATTCACGCCAAGAAGAACAACTTAACGTGCTTACTCACGGCATGGGAGTCCTGTTTGCGGTATATGTACTGTGGGACTTAGTTTCACAATCTAAAGCTGTGTCAGCTACGGTAAGTGCCATCGTGTATGGCTCAAGCCTACTGGTATTATTTTTAGCCTCGACCTTATATCACGCCAGTACCAGAGAGCGTATACGAGCCATTTATAAAAAATGTGACCACTGTGCGATTTACTTGCTTATTGCAGGTACCTACACGCCTTATTTGGTTATTTCGTTATCTGGGGCTTGGGCAATTGCTGCTTTGGTGTTTATTTGGACTTTAGCGCTTGGTGGTGTTGCATATAAATTACTGGTCAAAAACACGAATAAAAAGGTCTCACTCGCTACCTATTTATTAATGGGCTGGTTTGCATTAGCACTTGTTTATCCACTTTATTTGAACCTTGATTTAAGCGCTTTATGGTGGCTGCTAGCTGGCGGGATTGCCTACAGTTTAGGCACTGTGTTTTACAGCGCTAAAACCCGCCATTACAGCCATGCAATTTGGCATGTATTTGTGCTAGTTGGATGTGTTTGTCACTACTTATCAATTAGTTTGTATGTTTATTAGTCCCATTGATGCAGGCGCATATTAATTTTAGCCTTATTAAAAGTAACACCTTCACTGAGTAGTTTTTGTCGTTGCTCAAGGTGTTTATTGCTGCCTTCTGGAAACGATATTTTACCTTGGCTATTAACCACCCGATGCCATGGAATGCTTGAGCCCTCGGGCATCACTTTTAATAACCGCCCCACTAACCTTGAGTTATTAGGATATCCCGCAAGCTTTGCTACTTGCCCATAACTGGCAACTTTCCCCTCAGGAATGGCACAAATAATGGTATAAATTAAATCTTCTTTAGTTGCCTGCTGCACGACTCGACTCCAAATACTGTTTACTGACCTCGCTAAAATCCTGCCAAATGGCTCTTGCAACAGGGCCATGATGAACCGAGTGCTGTCGAAATACACGAATTTCTGCACCAAACTGGTGTTCACGATCGATAATTTTAATTTGTTGTAATAAACCAGCGTCAATTTCCGCTTGGCAATGTTGCAAACTGATCATTGCCCAGCCCGCACCAGAGAGCAAAAACGACTTAACACTGGTTATATCGTCAATTTTCATTAACGCAGAGCCTAGCGTATAAGAAAGCCTATCACTGTCAAAACTCAAGTCACTTTCAAACATGGCTAAACACGGGTAATTTTGAATATCTGCAAAACTGATTTCACTGGGCACTACATCAGGCGCGCTAACTATACCTATATCAAATTTACCAATCGGTAAACTTTCGAGATCCCCTGTTGCATGAAACAAATCAAACCAAGGGCCAATTCCTAAATCAGCCTGATGACTATTAACCTGCTCTAGAGATACAAAGCGCTTACCTGAAGAAATACTAAACTCAGTACTAGCAAAACGTTTGAAGGTTTGGCTGATCACTTGGTTATAACTATTTTGATGGCAAAGTTGCTCGTAACAAATTTTATAATTGGCTTCATTACCTAGTGCCAGCTCTTTAGCAAGTGAGCTTAACTCACTGTTTGCATTAAGTAATTGCTTGGCCTCACGATAAAAAATACGGCCCTTCTCAGTTAAATGTAACCTGTATTGGCTTCGGTCTAGTAACTCAAACCCTAGCTCTGATTCTAGCTTCTTAATAGCTAACGTGAGCGCTGGTTGAGTCTTATGCAATTTAAGTGCGGCTTGGCTCAAACTAGAGCTTTGCACAATAGCATCTAGAATGATTAATTGATTTAAATTCATTAATGGCAAACTATATAAATAAAATTTATGCTGTTTCTAAAATTTAATAATTTTTATTTTATATCTTTGCAGCGTATCCTGCAGCAAATTTATGCTTTCTTATCTATGGAGAAGACAATGAGATTGGCAACCGCCGCGTTAATGAGCAGCATGTTTTTGCTTCTTGCGGCATGTTCAGAGCAAGCACAGCAAGATGAAGCAGAGCCGGTAGTACGTCCTGTTAAACTTTTTAATATTGGCAATAATTCAGAACAAAGCATTCGCAGCTTTCCTGCTGAAGTTGTTGCTAACCAAGGTTCTTATCTCGCTTTTAGAGTAAATGGTGAGTTACTTGAGTTCCCTGCTCTTGCGGGCCAACACGTTGAAAAAGGAGAGCTTTTAGCAAAACTGGATCCTGAAGATTTTCAACTGCAGTATGAAGAGCGTAAAGCACGTTTTGAACTTGCAGCGTCTCAACTTGAGCGGGTGCAAAAGCTTTTTAATCGCTCCATTGCCAGTCAATCAGAGTTAGACCAAGCCCTTGCCAATAAACAGGTTGCTGAGTCAGCGCTAAAAATTGCCAAAACCAACCTAGATAATAGTGAATTACGCGCGCCGTTCGCTGGTACTGTGGCAAAGGTGTTTGTGAAAAACTTTGAAAATATTCAAGCAAAACAAAACATTCTTCGCCTTGAAACCCGCGACCTGATGGATGTGGTTATTCAAGTACCTGAAAAGCTCATTGCACGTATCGATAAAGACGTACATTACCAACCAGAAGTTGTATTTGATGGTTACCCAAACAAGTCATATCAATTAACCATTAAAGAGTTTGATACCCAAGCCGACCCAATTACTTTAACGTATAAAGTTGTGTTTTCATTACCTGTGCCAGAAGATTTTAATCTACTTGCCGGTATGACTGGCCGCGTTGATATAGACTTAAGCAAAATCACCAGCTCACAGTCACCTTATACATTACTGCCTGTTGAGGCGGTATTCTCAGAACCTACTGAGTCTGAAAACAACAACAGCTATGTGTGGCTTTATGACGAAAACACAGGTTTAGTGCACAAGCAAGCTGTTGAAGTTGGCCAATTACACCGTGATGGCATTGAAGTACTCTCAGGTATTAAAGAAGGCCAAATCGTTGTGGCTGCTGGTGTGCACTTTTTAGAAGAAGGCATGAAAGTGCGTCCATGGCAAAAAGAGCGAGGCTTATAATGAGCTTTGCAGCACTCGCTATTGAAAGAAAAGTCATTAGCTGGATGTTCGCGCTGTTTTTACTGATTGGTGGAACCGTCGCTTACTTTGGCTTAGGACAACTAGAAGATCCTGAATTCACCCTAAAAAAAGCCATGGTGATCACCCTTTATCCGGGCGCGTCACCACAGCAGGTTGAAGAAGAAGTCACCTTCCCTATTGAAAATGCAATTCAACAGCTACCGTATGTTGATTACGTAACCAGTATTTCATCACCGGGTAAATCGCAAATTACCGTCGAGATGAAAAGCAATTATCGTAAACAAGACTTACGCCAAATATGGGATGAGTTGCGTCGTAAAATCAATGATCAAGCATCGTCGATGCCCTCTGGTGTTTATCCTAGTAAAATTATGGATGACTTTGGTGATGTATACGGAGTGATGTATGCAGTCACTGGTGATGGTTATTCTTACGATGAGCTTAAAGATTACGTTGATTATTTAAAACGTGAACTGGTTTTAGTCGATGGCGTTAGTAAAGTAACCGTGGGTGGTGAGCAACAAGCACAAGTCATGGTTGAGATTTCAACCCGCAAACTTGCTCAGTTAGGTATTTCGCCTAATCGTATTTATCAGCTTTTACAAACTCAAAATAGCGTGTCGAACGCAGGTAAAGTCCGCGTTGGCGATGAATCAATTCGCTTACACCCAACCGGTGAATTTAAAGACGTAAAAGAGCTCGAAAACCTACTCATTTCAAAACCAGGTGAAAATGAGCTTATTTACTTGGGTGATGTTGCTACCGTTTTTCGTGAGTACGCCGAAGTCCCTAACAATATTATTCGCTATAACCAGCAACAAGCATTACTGGTTGGCGTGTCATTTAGCACAGGCGTTAACGTTGTTGATGTAGGTGCAAATATTGATGCCCATTTAGCGTCACTTGAATATCAACGACCACATGGTATGGAAATAAACAGCGTTTATAACCAACCTGCCGAAGTTGAAAAGTCAGTAAGTGGCTTTATTATCAGCCTGCTTGAAGCCGTTGCTATTGTTATAATCGTGCTTTTAGTCTTCATGGGCTTTAAGAGCGGCGTATTGATTGGTGTAATACTCCTGCTAACGGTATTAGGTACCTTCATTTTCATGAAGTTATTTGCCATTGATTTACAGCGAATTTCGCTTGGCGCCTTGATTATAGCCCTAGGGATGCTGGTTGATAATGCCATTGTCGTAACCGAAGGCATATTAATAAACCTCAAGCGCGGACAAACAAAACTGCAAGCGGCGACTAACATTGTTAATCAAACCAAGTGGCCATTACTGGGTGCTACGGTTATTGCTATTACTGCCTTTGCGCCGATTGGCTTGAGTTCAGATGCCAGTGGTGAGTTTGCTGGCAGCTTGTTCTGGGTGTTGTTTATTTCATTGTTACTAAGCTGGATCACAGCCATTACTTTAACGCCTTTCTTCGCTGATTTAATGTTTAAACAAGCCACTGAAAAACAGCCGCATCACGATGAAGACCCTTATCAAGGTGTTATTTTTAATGTTTATAAAGGCGTGTTGCATACAGCAATGCGGTACCGTAAAACTACGCTACTGCTGATGGTGATCCTGCTTGTTAGCTCAGTTTATGGCTTTAAATTTATCAAGCAATCGTTCTTCCCAGCATCGAATACCCCTATGTTTTATGTTGATTATTGGCATACGCAAGGCGCTGATATTCATACCACTATGGATGGTGTTGCAAAGCTCGAAAAATTCTTACAAGCCGACCCACTGGTTGAAGAAATAACCACAACGGTTGGTCAAGGTGCACCACGTTTCATGCTGACTTACGCACCTGAAAAATCATACCCAGCCTATGGGCAATTGATTATTCGAGTAAAAGACCGCGAAGCTGTTACAACCATGATAAAAAAGGTACGCGATTACCAACACGAACATGTACTTGATGCTCAGCTTAAAGTTAAACGTATGGAAATTGGTCCATCAACAGATGCAAAAATTGAAGCGCGTTTTTCTGGTGCTGATCCTGTGGTACTTCGCCAATTAGCAAAAGAGGCAAAAGACATTCTGCATCAAGATGCGGGGGCATTTAATATCCGTGACGATTGGCGTGCTCGCTCGAAGTTAATTCGTCCGCAATTTAACGAGCAAAAAGCCCGTCGTTTAGGGATTGCTAAATCTGACCTTGATCAACTGCTTTTAACTAGCTTATCGGGTAAACAAGTGGGCGTTTATAAAGACGGCACGCAAATGCTACCAATTATTGCTCGCTCACCTGCAGAAGAGCGCTTAAACGTTGAAAGCTTAAGTGACTTACAAATTTACAGCCCAGTGTTAGGTGTATTTGTACCGGTGACACAAGTGGTTGATGATTTTGTTGTTGAGTGGGAAGACAGCTTGATCATGCGACGTGACCGTAAGCGTACCATCACTGTAATGGCCGACCACGATGTTATTGGCGATGAAACTCCAGCGAAGCTGTTTGCACGTGTTCGCAAAGACATAGAAACTATTGAACTACCTCGTGGCTATGAATTGCAATGGGGCGGCGAGTATGAGTCATCAACAGATGCGCAAAAAGCTATTTTCGGCTCATTACCGCTAGGTTACTTAGCCATGTTCGCTATAACTGTATTGCTGTTCAATTCAGTTAAAAAGCCTTTAGTGATTTGGGCAACAGTGCCACTAGCCATTGTAGGTGTATCAGCTGGTTTATTACTAATGAATGCAGCATTTAGCTTTATGGCATTGCTTGGCTTACTGAGCTTAAGCGGTATGCTCATCAAAAACGGCATTGTATTAGTCGATCAAATTAACCTTGAACTCGATAGCGGCAAAGACCCTTACAAAGCAGTGTTTGACTCTGGTGTAAGCCGTGTTCGTCCTGTAGCGATGGCTGCAATTACCACCATCTTAGGCATGATCCCACTGCTATTTGACGTGTTCTTCCAGTCAATGGCGGTAACCATTATGTTCGGTCTTGGTTTTGCGACAGTGCTGACACTAATTGTTGTGCCTGTGCTCTATACCATGCTGTTTAAGATCAAAGTACCTAAACAGCGTCACGCTAATTAATACAGATTGACTCTCAACCTAAAGCCCTATCAGCAAACTGTTAGGGCTTTTCTTTATTACCTTTTATTTTAATAAGCAAAAAGGTAATAAAATCCGCCACAGCCAGCAAATAAAAATAAACAACACCAAAAATAAAAGCGCACTGGTTCTTGGTGCTTATAAATGGTGCTAATGCTCCCTGTATAACTTCGGCTACCTACACGAATTTTATTCGTTAATAACCCCAACACCCCATAACCAACAAACAATAGGGATGCAATAAAGATAAATGCATTCTGAAAGCTAGCCATTGATAACCCAGTTTATTAGTCGTGAAAATTGGTCAGCTATCAATTTTTAACTTATTTATTATTCTCGGTAAAGTCGGATGCCGAGAGCTCGCCTGTGTCTAGCATAAGTATTTTGTTATTTAAGGTGGGTGTCTAGTTACTTTTAAAGTTAAAGTGGATGTCCATTTAAAGTGGGTGTCCATTTATGGTGGTCTAGCTATGGTTGTGAATAAAGTGGGTGTCTATTTAATGATTAACCTATCTGCTTGTGTGCTAACCTATTGCTGCTGATTTAATACTTGAAGGGCTAAGATGCGTAGAAAAGTACTTTACTTATTGATTGCAATATTCAGTGGTACCTTAAGCGCCAATGAAAATACATACTATCAGCATGAGTCTAATGTAGCTTTTCACGTTGCCGTTGAAAGTTTATCTGATGCTGTTTTAGCAATTGAAGGACAAAATGGATTGATATTTAACTAAAGATGGATTTTTGGGGAAATAGGCACACCAATCGCAGATATTTGTGAAGGGCAACATCACCCGATTTAGAGCTCGGGTGTGATTCTGTTTCAAGCCCGACTGTTGAATCTCATTACGACTTTCCACAAAACAGTCAGGTTGCTCTTTATTTTAGACCTAAGCTAATTGTGAATGGATTCAAATTGATTGAAGCAAGTGTTAAAAACAATAATGTAACACTATTACTATTTGAAGATGACAATACAAAAGAGCTGTTCTTTGTAAGGAAACATCAACTTATCGATATTATTGTGAAAAAACTCGCTAAAAAAGGATTTAAACAGAAAAGAGACCGTCTTGAAGCTGATGCCATTGCCCCTAATAAAGGCTAGGGTTGAAATCAGTATCATTTAGAACCCTGAAGATTACGAGCAAATACTAGTCAGGGTTCTATACTCTGAAGCTTACTTTTTCAGACTTAGTGTGCCTGTGCGTTTAGTACTGCTACGCTTAGTTTGATTTGGTTTTGATGAGTGTGGATTGCCAGCTTTTGATCTTGATTGACCTTGCTTGGCATCATTGCGTGCTTTTTTCACGTATTTAGAAAAGTCGCGCTTTTTTTCTTCTTCATTACGTGGCTTTTGCTTAGCACGAGCTTGCGTTGGCTGTTTGTTTTCATCAATTGAACGCTCTTGTGTTTTACCTGAGTCGGCAATTGAGTTATTGATCTCAGCCATTTCTTGTTCGGTTAAGTGACGCCACTGCCCTACTTTTAAACCCTTTAGGGTCACGTTCATAATTCGTGTGCGCTTTAAAGTCACCACTTCATAGCCTAAATATTCGCACATACGACGTATTTGGCGGTTTAAGCCTTGTGTTAGTACAATGGTAAATTGCTGTGGGCCAGTTTGCTTGACCTTACACTTTTTAGTAACAGTATCGAGGATAGGAATACCGTTTGCCATCTTATTCACGAACTGGCGATTAAGTGGCTTATCAACGGTCACTACGTATTCTTTTTCATGATTATTACCAGCGCGAAGAATTTTATTAACGATGTCGCCTTCGTTAGTTAAGAAAATTAAGCCTTCTGAAGGTCTATCTAAGCGTCCGATTGGGAAAATACGTTCTGGGTAATTAACTGCTTTAACAATATTGCTTTGGATTTTTCGCTCAGTCGTACAAGTAATACCAACTGGTTTGTTATAGGCAATATAAACCAGCTTAGGCTTTGCTTTTAAAGGTTTGCCATCTATAAGTACATCATCGGCGTCACTAACTTTTACGCCCATTTCTGGCAAGTTGCCGTTAACAGTAACACGACCTTCTTCAATATATTTATCTGCCTCACGGCGTGAACAAAAACCTGTTTCACTGATAAATTTATTTAATCGCTTTAACTCTGTCATGGCACACTTCTGTCTGGATTTTAAAGCCGCTAGTTTATACCAGAAGCCTTTACCAAGCTAGGTAGAATCTAGGCTCTTTCACTGCACTTTTAGTGTAGTGCTGCGTTTTTGGGCTTTTCGCTCAATAAACTATGTAGTGTATCAAAATCGAAAGCGTACTCAGTGCTTTTGCTGTTTTGCAGTAAGAAGGTTTCAAAAGGGATAACCGACCAGTCTTTGATGTTTCTTAGCCAGCTGTAACTTTGAATATTGTGCTTTGTGATCACCCCAAGCTGAAACTTAATCGCATCGTGATTTTGCCAATAAGGGTTACCATTATGATGATCGATAACGCTAATTAGTGCCCACGCTCCCATCATAAAATGCCCGCCAACACTGGCTGTGAGTTTTTGTTGTTCTATTAAGTCTAAATTATCATCAAGCCAATCAATGCCACCAATGAAATAGGCTTTATCTTTTTTACCTTTTACTGCTTCTAGGGCACCTTGCGCCATCAAATCAGACGCACACCAAATCACATTCGTATCTGGGTATCGTTGTAATAATCGGCTCACTTTATTCTCGGCTTCTTGCTTATTCCAACTGGCATACACAACTTGCTCAAGCTCAACATCTTGTTTTCGTAAATAATGAACAAGGCCGTCACTACGGGTGTCAGATTCAGTGCCATAATGGCCATTGATAGCGACAAAGTGAGGCGTTTGCTTTGTATTTATTGCCTCATCAAGTAAGGCTTTGCCAAGTTGTTCACCCGCTTTGAAGTTATCGTGAAATACTTCACCTAACCAATACTTAAAGCGCTGACGGGGTTTACCGACTTCGTCTCGCTCTACGCCAACAATCGTTTCTTCGAGAGTGATAAAATTTACTTTGTGTTGTTCAAGCAAGCTCATTGACTGCTCTGCGCCACCTGGGTAATTGATTAAAATTGCGTAATCAGGTTTAGGGTTATATTGCAGGTATTGTTTTAGTTCGGCTAATTGAATGTGGCGATTTCCACCACCATAAATTGTTGTGAGGGAAACATTATTTTGCTTGGCAGCAACCTGCATCACATCAGTCACTTTTTGCCAAAATACATCGCTTTTAACAGAGGGATTAACTAACAGCACAGAGAATTGCTCGCCAGCATAAAGTGGTGAACAGCAAAGCAATGTAAAAACCAACAAGCAAACTCGCATTACCACTCCGCTTTGTTTTTCTTTGATTGTAGTATACGAGGAATTATCTAGACAATTTCCGCCAAATTAATTCACACGGACCATGTGTAAAGTACTGACTATACACTTTACAAAAAAACAATTGAAAAACAAGCACAACAGCAATAACCAACCAATAATCTATGCGATCAAAATTAAGTGCTGCGCTTGGGTATGCGACTTTAAAAAACAGGATAAAAATCACTGTTTGCAGTAGATATAGCGTTAATGACATGCGTCCAGCTTGCTGTAGCAGTAACCAGTTACTGGGGGAATTTTTAACTATTTTCACAATGATGTGGCAATAACAAATGGCCATAGCTAAAGCAGCAAGCCAATTAATCGGTTCAGCAATCGCGTACATGAATACACTTTGGTCAGGCTCTATCATCAACCTTAGAGCCGTAAAACTTATCGCTGCAGCAGTAATCAACTTAAGCTGAGAGTGTGTTAAACCTTTAACAAATACCCCTTGTTTATATAAATAAACGCCCACCAGCATTAACCCTGCAGCCATCCACATAGTGGTAAGCGGCACAGCAATAAGCATTATTATAAAAATCAGAAAGTTACTGACGAATCCTGCAAAATAAGAAGAGTAAGCTCCGTCATACGCCATTAAAAAACTCTCAGAGCTTCTCGTTACAGGGCTAAACTCTGGCTCTATAAAGGAGAGTAAAAATGAAATGAAGGCACCAAGAAGTAAAAACAGCATGCCCATACGCAGTATTTTTTCGTCATCTTGCTGACTAAATTTAAGCGTTAACCAGCCTGCACAAGCATAAATAAACAAAATATCGCCAGCCCAAAATAAAAAACCATGGGCAAGGCCTATACATGCCAAAACTTTTAGCCGCTTATGTTGCTTCTCGACGCTTTGCCAAAGTTGCCATTGAATAACTAAAGACGCACCGAATAACAGGCAAAAAAGGCTTCTAAAACGCCCATCAATAAACACTGTATTTATGGTGTGAATGAGTGAATCTGAAAATGGTGGCGTAGCACTTGGGGTATAGTCATACTCAAACACAGCAAAGGTGTAGATGTTCATAAACATCAAGCCGAGTACCGCAATACCCCGTAAAACATCCATATTTATATTGCGCATAAATCCCTTATAGGTTTTGCCTGCAGCTATCGCTCCAATTTACCGCATTTTCGTATATCTTGGGAAGGTCAGCACTTTCAATACTTAAATAGGCAACAGCCTGTTCAAGTGCCCACCAACTGCCAGTTTCGTAAGCTTTGACAGTTTCTAGTATGTAATAGAGGATATTTTTTTCTTGCATGAGAGCAGCATGAATTTCGTCAGGAAACGGCAATCGATCCAATAGCTTTTCCATTGGCTGATCTAATATGGCATCGAGCAACGAAAACAGTCCCGTTAAAAATGCCTCACCTGTTTGTTGCTTAGCAACACGCTGCGCTATTAATTCGCAAAAGCGCGCTCTAACAACACAAAGCCGAGTAAGCTCGGCTGGTTTTGACTGGGCACTGTGGGCAGTAATAATTAGGCTAACAAACTTTTTCAGTCGTTCATGGCCTAAATATACAAGCGCTTGTTTTAGAGAGCCAATTTTGCTTTTAATAGGAAACACGCCGCTATTAATTAAGCGCAGCAATTTATAAGCAAGTGCGGTATCTAACGAGAACAAGCCCGCAATTTCACTTATATTTGGATCTGGGCGCATGACTTCAGCATAAATTGATAATACCAGCGCGTAGTTGTAATCAATATCGCGATGCTGAATCATTTTGGGTTTAGCAAAGAAATAACCTTGAAAGAAATCAAAGCCCATTTTATAGGCTTTGTCGTAATCATCGGCTGTTTCAAGCTTTTCTGCCAAAAGCTTTATTTTTTTATGTTTTTTAAGCTTATTTACAACAGGGGCAATTTCTTCAAAGGGTGTTTGTTGAACATCAAACTTGATAAGACGAATAAGTTTTAAAAAGCGATCCCACTCAGGTTGGTAGACAAAATCATCCAGTGCCAACTTGTAGTTGTTGTGAAAAAGCTCGCGACAATATTCGTAATTTTCGTCGGTAGGTTCCATAGTTTCGAGTAACTCAATCACCACATCTTGAGTTGGCAAAAACGCGCAAAGGTCCAGCTTCAAAGACTCTGGACCTATGTTAATTAATGCTTTTTTGCCCGACGTAATATGACGGGTACCTAAATTGAGCTGGTTTTCCATAATGAGTCGAGCCGTTGCCGTACTCTCTGACACATCAGGAAAACTATTTTTTAAACTATCTCTAAATAGTAGCTCATAGGCGACAACTTGTTGACGACGATTAAAGACCGCTTGCCTAGCAACAAATACAGCCACTTTACCTACTTTTTATATTTTATCTCACACTAAGTAATTAATAGCTGAAATTGACAAAAAAGTCACTTAATTACCATGAATCACGCATTTTTTATTGATATAAGCCTGATAAATAGCCTTCTGCAACAGATTGCCACGTAAAACGGGCATTTTCAGCCTGTTCACATATTGCACACCATTGTTCTGGTTGTGATTTTTTAAGCTCAAGCGCATCGCTAAAACTAGTAACAAGTTCGTAGCTTTGTGATGCTAAACTCTCACCTTGGAAACTAAAACCACTCACATGATGCTCTACCGTATCACGCAAACCGCCAACACCGTGGACTAAACATGGCTGACCTGCTCGCATTGCTAACATCTGACTGATACCACATGGCTCAAACGAACTTGGCATTAAAAATAAATCGCCTAAGTGATACATATATTCGCCAACAAAATGTGCGTACCCTTTTAAAAATAGCAGGTTTTCTTGGCGAGCCATAACCGATGTCATAATTTGCTCAAGTTCAGCATCCCCTGAGCCTAAAATAATCATATAGCCGTTATGTTGTTTTAAGCGCTGACACAACTCATCTAACACCAGTCCTTTATCAAAAGGCTGGCGAAGTAACAGTGCTTTTTGGTCCGTTAAACGGCCCACACTGGTTACTAATGGCCCAGAAAACGGCTGAGTTTTAAATTTAAGTAAGCGTTGATGCGCTATGTAATAGCTTGAATCTAAAACCGGACTTTTTGCCATCCATTGAAATAATGCATTTTCGGCATGTTGATAAAGGCTCGCTAAACTAATGTCCTCAAGCTTCATTCCAGGGTATTCGCAACCATTAAGAATGCCCACTACGCGGCCTTGTTCATAAGCAGCTTGTAGGTCAGCTTCAAGCCCCTCACCACCAAAGAAGCCTTTTTCTGCATCACTAGGGCGCAATACTTCTTGGCAATACGTTGGCGAAACGAGGTGTACTTTATCAACCAGATTAATTGCTGTACGCATTGGATTAAAGCAATCAAAATAACGCGGATCGCATAATCGTTCGCCGTTATAACCTAAGCTTGGGAACCACGCTTCTAGGCTTGAGCTATCGCCTTTAAAAGGACGTATCCCTTGCAATGCAAGGTTATGTACTGTGTAAGCTAAAAATAAGTGCGATAGTTTCTTATAACGGCTGTCTGTTTTTAGTAATAGAGCAACACAGGCACTGTGCCAGTCATGTAAATGCACAACATCCGGCGTGCGGATAAGCCCTTGTAATAAGGCCTCGCAAACTGCAGCGTTGAAAAGAGCAAACTTACTTGCATCGGTTGCAAATGGGCGGCCTGGTTCATCATTACAATAAACAGCACCATTATGGCGGCTAAATTCCCAATGAGATATAAGTAGTTGCGTTACACCTTCATCACTTTGAGCGAGCTTCCACACATCCAGTTTTTGCATTTGACCTGCAAATGGCACATGTACTACACCTATGTGATGACGCTCTAAATAATCAAAGCCATAATCAGGGATCACCACATCAACAGTAAGGCCTTTTTCTACTAACGCTTTAGGACAATCTCTAACAACATCCGCTACACCACCGACTTTTGCATTCGGTAATGCATCATTCTCTGCAGCTACCATCAATACATGCATGCTTTGCAGTACTCCATAAAACTGTTATACCAATCAGCAATAATACTTAATTAAGCGAATTGGTATTATTCAAATATAAATAAGGGAGGGACATGCCCTCCCTTTTTCATTTAACGCGATTGCTTAAGCAAGTCGTTTATTATCTTGTTCTTGTTGTTTTAACTTTTTTGCAAGTTCATTCAACATATCACGAGTTACCAACACAATCCCTTTTTTCGAGACTCTAAAGCCATTTTCTTTGTCAGCTTTGTGATCGTAGCCAATTTCTAGACCTGCTGGGATCTCACAATTACGGTCAATAATAGCACGCCTAATTCGGCAATTTCGCTGTATTTTCGCACCAGGTAAAATCACAGACTCTTCAATTTCACAGAATGAGTGAACATATACATTCGAGAACAGCAGTGACTTTTTAACTTTAGAGCCAGAAATAATACAGCCACCCGAAACTGTTGAATCAACAGCCATTCCACGTCTGTCATCATCATCAAAAATAAACTTAGCAGGTGGTAACTGCTCCTGATAAGTCCAGATTGGCCATTTTGGATCATAAAGGTCAAGCTGAGGCTCTGGCATTACCAGCTCCATGTTAGCTTCCCAGAATGAATCAAGCGTACCCACATCGCGCCAGTATGGTTGACCATCTGTGTTAGAGTCTCTAAACGGATATGCAAACACGTTATGCTCTTCGATGATAGCTGGGATGATATCGTGACCGAAATCACGGCCTGAGCCTTCCGTTTCTGCGTCTTTTTTCAATTGTTCAAATAAGAACTCAGTATTGAAAATATAGTTACCCATTGATGCTAAGCAGGTTCCTGGTTTACCCGGTACAGACGTTGGCTCAGCAGGCTTTTCATCAAAACGACGGACACGATTACTTTCATCAACCGTCATTACACCAAATGTATCTGCAGCTTCTTCGCAAGGTACTTCAATACAACAAACCGTCATATCAGCACCTGTCTCAACATGTTTTGCCAACAAACCGCCGTAGTCCATACAATATACGTGGTCACCAGAGAGGATCATGACATACTTAGGCAGTTCATGACGGATGATATCCATATTTTGGAATACTGCATCAGCTGTACCGCAATACCACTCGTCACCATATCGCTGAGATGCAGGTAAAATCTCTACAGATTCACCCAATTCTTTCTTAAAGTGACCCCATGCACGGTTTACGTGACGAATTAACGAGTGCGACTTATATTGAGTAGCAATACCAACTCGACGAATACCTGAATTAATACAATTCGACAATGGAAAGTCGATTATTCGGTGTTTACCACCAAAATAGACAGCTGGTTTAGCACGCCAGTCTGTTAATTCATGTAAACGTGAGCCACGTCCACCGGCAAGAATTAGGGCATACGTTTCTCTGGTTAAACTACTTATGTATCGGTTTGCATAACTTGGCATAACTCTCTCCGTCTTAAGCTAGCTGCTTTTCTTCTGTGTGTTTTGCTGTGCACTAGTGTCCAGTAATGGCTCCAAATGCCAGATATCTTCACTGTATTGACTAATGGTTCTATCGCTCGAAAACATGCCACTGGCTGCAGTATTCAAAATACTCATTTTGGTCCAGTGAGCTGTGTCTAAGTAGGCTTGTTCAACTTGCTCTTGTGCTTCTACAAAGCTGGCAAAATCATGAGCAACTAACCATGGATCGTGCGGGCTCTTAATCGCCGCAATAATGTCGTCAAATAAATTAGGCTCAAACAAATTGAAGTGACCGCTCTCAAGTAATTGCATTACTTTATAGAGGCTGTCAGTTTGGTGAATAATCTGCTCAGGATTATAGTGCGCTTTGATATCATCAATTTGCTCTGCACGTGCACCAAATAAGAAGAAGTTGTCAGCACCCACAGCATCACGAATTTCGATGTTAGCGCCATCTAACGTACCTATAGTCAATGCGCCGTTCATCATGAACTTCATGTTACCTGTGCCAGATGCTTCTTTACCTGCTGTAGAAATTTGCTCAGATAAATCCGTCGCTGGGCAAATAGTTTCCATTGCTGTCACGTTGTAATTAGGTAAAAAAGCAACTCTTAAATACGGTTTAGCAAGCGGATCCTTGTTGATCACTTCTGCTACGTTATTAATTAATTTAATAATTTTCTTCGCCATGTAGTAACCTGGTGCAGCTTTGCCGCCCAATAGCACACAACGAGGAACAATGTTTGCTGTATCGCCTTGGCGAATACGGTCGTAAAGGTGAATAACGTGCAATACGTTTAATAGCTGACGTTTATATTCGTGAATACGTTTCACTTGCACGTCAAACATCATTTCGGCATCAAACTCAACACCACAGCGGTTTTTCACTAACTCAACAAGGCGTTGCTTATTGCTGTGTTTTACAGCTTGCCATTGTTTATGGAATTTAGGGTCGTCATATAAACGACGTACCTGACTAACTTTACTAAAGTCTGCAACCCATTCATCACCAATATGTTGATTAAGCAGTTTAGTCAACTCAGGATTACAATGTGCTAACCAACGACGAGGTGTTACACCATTGGTTTTGTTGTTAAACTTCTCTGGCCATAGCTGATAAAACTCATTGAATAGGCCTGCTTTAAGTAGCTCAGTGTGAAGTGCAGCCACACCATTCACCGAATAGCTACCAACAATCGCTAAATACGCCATGCGAATTTGTGGATCAGGGCCTTCTTCGATAAGCGATAGCGCACGTTGTTTTTCAACATCACCTGGCCATGCTAACGCAACTTCAGCGAGGAAACGTGCATTGATTTCGTAGATAATTTCTAAAATACGCGGTAATAATCGGGCAAATAAAGATACTGACCACTTCTCTAATGCTTCAGGAAGTAAAGTGTGGTTTGTATAGGCCATGGTCTTAGTCGTGATAGACCACGCTTCTTGCCAATCTAGCTCATACTCATCAACCAAAATACGCATAAGCTCAGCGACAGCAATACTTGGGTGCGTATCGTTTAATTGAAAAACATGGTAATCAGCAAAATCAGAGAAGTCTTCGCCATGTTTGCTAACCCAAGTGTCAATAATGTCTTGTAAGCTCGCTGATGATAAGAAGTACTGCTGACGTAAACGCAGTTCTTTACCGTTCTCACTGCTGTCATTCGGGTAAAGAACCATGGTAATTTGTTCAGCTAAGTTTTTACGCGCTACTGCTTCTGAGTAACTACCCGCATTAAATTCGCTCAAATCAAATTCGTCTGTTGCTTCTGATTTCCATAAACGTAAAGTATTTACAATATCATTCTTGTAACCCGGAATTGGCACATCATAAGGCACAGCTAAAACATCATGAGTATCTAGCCATTGACGGTGCTCACGACCATATTTATCAGTATAACTTTCAACATGACCAAAGAATTTTACGCGCTTTGATTGCTCTGGTGCACTTAGTTCCCACGGGTGTCCTTCACGTAGCCAGTTATCAGGTTGTTCAATTTGATGACCATTTTCAATAGCTTGATTAAACATGCCGTATTCATAGCGAATACCATAACCAACCACAGGTAATGCAAGGCTTGCACAGCTATCTAAGAAGCATGCAGCTAAGCGCCCTAAACCACCATTACCAAGACCTGCATCATGCTCAGCCTCAGCAACTTGCTCGAGCTCTGTGCAGTATTCTTGTAACGCTTTAGCGACTTGCTCATCTAAGTCTAAGTTCAAAATCGCATTGCCAAGTGCACGCCCCATTAAAAACTCAAGTGATAAGTAAGCTGTTTTACGGCGTTTTTGTTCATGGATTTGCTGTTTGGTCACACGGCAACGAGCAACTAATCGGTCACGAATAGTTAATGCTAATGCATGGTATAAATACAGCTGTGATTTACCCACTTTGTCACGCCCAAGGGTGTAATAAAAATGGCGTGATAAGTCATCATCTAGCGTACTTTCATCAACTGTAGGCGCATCCTGCCAGCCCTTTACAATACATACTTGATCGGCATTTTTAGCCATGATTTAGATCCTCTGAATTGGCGGTAAAAACCCAGCTGCTCATTGCAGCAATCTGGTGTTCCTTATCAACAAATTGTGTTGACATAGGATGAATGCTGGTCAGTGCTAACTGCCACTTTCCTTTTTCTAAACTAGGAAGTTGGCAAGTTACCGGCTCTGCTCCTGCATTTAATATGATCAATAAAGCTTGATTTGTATGCTTGTCGGTCAGGCTGTATATCAACACTTGGCGATCACCTTGATGCCAATCGTCTTGTTGCATATTGGAGCCTGATTCGGTGAACCACGCGACTTCATATCGTGGGTCATTATCGTGAACAAAAAAGCGGTGTTTAAAAATGCTGAACTGCTTACGAATGCGCAGTACATCGTCAATAAATCGAGTTAGAGGATGACTGAATTGTGAGTCTTTCCATGCAAGCCAGCTTGTGCGATTGTTTTGACAATAGGCGTTATTGTTACCGCCTTGTGAGTGTGCCATTTCGCTTCCTAATGAAAGCATAGGCACGCCTTTAGAAAGTAACAAAGTTAACAGCATATTTTTTTGTTGTTGTAAGCGTAATTTGCTCACTTGTGGATCGTTGGTAAATCCTTCGACACCACAATTGAATGAATGATTACCACTGTGGCCATCACGATTTTGCTCACCATTAGCTTCGTTGTGTTTATGCTCGTAGCTAACTAAATCAGCCAGCGTGAAGCCATCATGGCTGGTGATAAAGTTAATACTGTTAAGTGGCCCACGTAGGTTGTGCTCAAACAAGTCAAACGAACCATGTAAACGTTTTGCAAGCTCGCCAATTACGCCCTGCTCTTGTTTCCAAAAGCGTCTTATCGTATCGCGATACTTATCATTCCATTCACGCCAAGGCGCAGGAAAAGCCCCTAATTGGTATCCACCGGGGCCAATATCCCACGGCTCTGCAATCAGTTTAACTTGGCTTAGTACTGGGTCTTGATTAATCGCTTGGAAAAACGCATGTGCCTGATTAAAGCCATTAGGGTTACGCGCTAAAATGGTCGCTAAGTCAAAACGAAAGCCATCGACTCCCATCACTTCAACCCAATAACGCAAGCTATCAAGTACCAGCTGTAAAGAGCGAGGCGAATCAATATTTACGGTGTTACCACAGCCGGTATCATTAATATAATGCTGGGGTTTATCAGCAACGGTGCGGTAGTAACCTAGATTGTCTAAGCCACGTAGCGACAAGATAGGTCCATCTGTGCCCGCCTCTGCTGTGTGGTTATAGACCACGTCGAGTATTACTTCGATATCTGCTTTGTGAAGCGCCGCCACCATTTCTTGAAACTCGCTAATATCATCATTAACCAGATACTCTTTATGCGGTGTAAATAAATTAAGTGTGTTATAGCCCCAGTAGTTTTGTAAGCCTTTGGCTGTTAAAAACTGCTCACTGATAAAAGCATGAACGGGTAATAACTCTAAGCAAGTCACACCAATAGTACGTAAATGTTCTATAAAACTAGGGTGGCTTAAACCTAAAAACTTACCTTGTAACGGTTTTGGGATCTCAGGGTGGCGGCAGGTTGCACCAACCACATGACACTCATAAATTACCGTTTTTCCCCAGCAGTGATTCGGTTTTTTACCTGTGTAAGGTGCCAGTTCACGGACTCGTGATTTTGGCATATCAATGGCATTATTAACCTGACTTAACTTTCCTACAGGCATTTGCCCATAGTGACGTTCACTCCAAGTAAACTCACCATACAAATCTCGGGCATACGGGTCTAACAGCAATTTGTGATTATTAAAAAATAGTCCTTTTTCGGGTGCGTACTCACCATCAGCGCGAAAGCCATACAAGGCGCCACTTTTCAAAGGGCTCACTTTCAGTGTCCAGATGCCACCTTCGTTCATATGCATCGCAAGGGTAAGAACTTCTGAATGACCGCTGCTATCAAATAAGCACAGAGACATATGTTGTGCTTGTGGTGCGTACACAGCAAAGTTTACGCCCTCACCAACAACAGACGCCCCTAAAGGTGAGCTCACACCGACTTCTAGTTCGACACTATGACTCATCGCTCACCTTCTTAAGGTAAATTGTCGCAAGGCCAGGCAAAGAAACACTAATACTTTGATTAAAGCCATGACTTTCTTTCGCTTGGCTTACAATTATTTGCTCTGCATGATTAGTTGCTTCAACGTCGGAACCAAAATAGTCCGCTTTATCGGTATTCAAAATAACTTGATAGGTACCAGCTTTTGGCACACCAATCACGTAGTCGTGATACACCTGCGGCGTTAAATTACAGATCACCACCACAAAGTCTTCAGCTTTTTTTGCATAGCGAATAAAGCTAAACATACTTTGCTCAGCATTATTGCTATCAAGCCACGCAAAACCCGCAGGGCTTGTATCCTGCTCGTATAAAGCTGGCGTGCTAGTGTATACAGCATTTAAATCTTTAATCGTTTGCTGCATACCACTGTGGCTAATATGCTCAAGTAAATGCCAATCAAGCGATTGGTCGTGATTCCACTCTTTACGCTGGGCGATTTCTGCACCCATAAACAATAATTTTTTACCTGGATGCGCCCACATAAAGGCATAGTATGCACGTAAATTTGCAAACTTTTGCCAGTCATCCCCTGGCATTTTTTCAATTAATGAGCCTTTACCATGCACCACTTCATCGTGGCTAAGCGGTAGAATGTAGTTCTCGCTGTAGGCGTAAACCATTGAAAACGTCATTTCATGGTGGTGATGCGAACGGTAAATTGAATCGCGCTGCATATAATGCAAACTGTCGTTCATCCAGCCCATGTTCCACTTATAACCAAAACCTAAACCATCATGGTCAACTTGGCGCGTAACACCTGGCCATGCTGTTGACTCTTCGGCCACCATCATAATGCCCGGATTTTTTGCATAGCAGCGCATATTGACTTGTTTTAAGCACTCAATGGCGCCTAAGTTTTCTCTGCCACCGAATTGATTTGCAACCCATTGCCCTTCTTCACGGCTATAGTCTAGATAAAGCATTGAGGCAACCGCATCCACGCGCAAACCATCAATGCCAAATTCATGCAGCCAGTACATTGCATTCGCAATTAGGAAGCTACGAACCTCTGCGCGGTCATAATTGTAGATATAGGTATTCCAATCAGGGTGAAAACCTTGTCTAACATCGGCATGTTCGTATAAATGGGTGCCATCAAAGCGATGTAAACCGTGAGGATCACTTGGGAAATGACCAGGTACCCAGTCCAGTATGAGACCAATATCTGCTTCGTGACATTGCTCGACAAAGTAAACAAAATCTTCAAAGCTGCCATAGCGACTGGTTGGGGCAAACAATCCAACAGGTTGATAACCCCAAGAACCATCAAATGGGTACTCGCTGATTGGCATTAATTGTAGGTGCGTAAAACCGAGCTCTTTTGTGTAAGGAATAAGATTATCAGCAAGTTCACGCCAAGTGAGATAGCGCTCGCCATCATCTCGTCTTTGCCAAGAACCCGCATGCACTTCATAAATACTAACAGGCGCATCAATACTGTTTCGTTTTGCACGATTTGCTAACGCCTTTTCAGAAAGCTGAATACCTGTTTTTAGCTTTTGTAGCACTGACGCCGTACCCGGTGCTTGTTGCATCTTAAACGCAAATGGATCGGCTTTATCAAGCACTTCTCCTGTTAGAGTGGTGATAGCAAATTTATAGCATTGATGCTCTTTAAGCCCAGGAATAAATAACTCCCATACCCCACTGGCAGGATGAAAACGCATAAAATGACGATTACGCTGCCAATAGTTAAATTCACCAATAACCGATACACTACTGGCATTCGGCGCCCACACTGTAAAGCGAACACCATCAACGCCTTGTTGAGTCACAAAATGTGCACCAAAATGTTGATACGCATGCTCTAAACTGCCTTCATTAAACAGATACATTGCCTGTTCATCTAAGCTGCTTTCAAAGCTGTACTCATCGTATTGTTGATGAGTAAATTCATTGCTATAGCTAACATCTAGCTGGTAGTCAGGCTTAGTTTTTGATTTGATATTTGCGATAAATAAATGACTATCACCTTGTTGCTGCGCAACGATTTTTTCTGTGCCAAGCAGAATCGAAACACTGCATGCGCCAGGCAAAAAGCAACGAATTTCATAGCTGGTAGGGCCACTTTTATGCGCCCCAAGAAAGCTGAAAGGATCTCTAAAACAACCACTGGCTAATGCATCGATTTGTTTTTGATAAATAACAGGTTGTGCACTTTGCTCTTGACGAACACGACTTCGCATTATTGATTCCTTATCGAAATTAAATTGGCTAAGAATGACTGTTGCGCTTCGATAATCTGCGCCGCTGGACGCGACAATAAACGCCGCCAATTTGGGTACTCTTTATCAGTACCGGGGATATTTACAGGCAGTATTTGCTGATCTAAGTCATCTATTTGAATAGTAAATAGCTTTGCTGGTGCTGCCGCTAATGAGGATGCCAACGCTTCATAAACCGTAAAGGCATCTGTTTCTAACGATAAATGCTGATTTGACTCTCGTGCTATAAAATTAAGCATACGATGCTTTTCAATGTTTCTCGCATCGAATTGAGCCCGAGTTTGCTCATCATCAAGCAAACCATATTGTTGTTTAATCGTAATATCATGGCCAATCCACCAGCCTTTGAATGGTGGTACGTCATGGTTGGCTATCATTAAAAGACTATGAGGAGCAAAATGCTCAGCCGCTAAAAACTCACCTTGGTGATCCTTTTCAAAGTAGAACAACCCGTTTGAATAGATTGCACTTGCTTTTAATGCTTCACGCACTTCATTAGGTACCACGCCTAAATCTTCGCCAATAACCACACATTGATTGAGGTGAGATTCAATCTTTAGAATTGCTAATAGTTGTTCAAAGGGATAATAGACATAACAACCATCTTGCTGGGAATTATTTTCAAAACACCACCAAAGTCGGCGTATCGCCATAACGTGGTCAATTCTAAGTCCACCAACATCTTCCATATTGGCGCGGATAAGTGAGCGATAAAACGCAAAATTGTCTTTACTTAACTTCTGTGGATTAAGTGCCGGCAAGCCCCAATTCTGACCATGTTCAGCCCAAGGGTCTGGCGGAGCTCCAACATGTGCATTTTCGGCAAATAATTCATTTTGGCTCTTGAACTCACTGCCATCACCTGCACAGCCAACGGCTAAGTCATTAATAAGGCCAATTGCCATACCACTGTCACGGGCAGCTTGCTGGCAGATATTTAATTGAAGATGAGCTTGCCATTGTAAATAGCTAGCATAATCACGGTCCCCAACCAACATGGTCGACAGGCTGTGTTTATGGGTTTCACAAAAACGAGTGAACTGCTGTTTTCGCTCTGCTGAGCCAAATTCACAAAAGTGTTGATATAAACAGCTAAACACTTGATATTTAAAGTCACTAACTGATGTATAATCAATGTAAGTCGCATCGGTTTGCGGTTTATCCGCTAACAATTTAATAAGTGCATTATTATTTTTTGCGTCTTCGCATAATGACACTGCAATATACAGCGGGTTCAATAACGCTCGGCTATTTGGACTATAGGGACTCGCCCTCTCAGGGCTGTGTTCAAACAGTAAATGCAGTGGATTAAGCAACACATAATCCATGTTTTTAGTCGCGGCTGCTTTAATAAGCTTTGTTAAGTCAGCGAAGTCACCAATTCCTAACCCCTCTTCATTGCATAAGCTATAAAGCTGAATAGATAAGCCCAAACGCTTTTTGTCATCAATAGAGAAGCTTTCTTTAGGTGTGATCCATAGCTGACTGTGAGATTGCTGATCTGCCACAGTAATGAGTGCATCATGATAACCAATTGGCATTTCAGGAACTGGCAATGCAAGCTCAAGATAACGAATACCGTTTAGACCATAATCACCAAGAATAGCTAAACCTTGTAAGTTTTCACAAGTAAAGTGAATATCAAGCGAAGGCACGCTTAGAGTACATGAGCGTGATAATAAACGCTCATCAACGCGTACTTTCAAAATTGGGTGGTGTGCCTCAATAATGCTTGTATGAGGCAACAAATTCAGCCATGTACCTGCATCTAATGCAAAATTAAGTTGGTTAATTGCATCAGTATCCTGAGTATCTACACCACAACAACTAAGTGCCTGCATGCGTGTACTTTCATCGAAAATAACATGCTCACCAGTGTATTTAGTATATTCATAGCCTATGCCATGCAGGTAATATAACTGCGAAAGTGACTGCATCAAAACACCTAAGCGCGTTGGGTATTAACAATGCTGTTATCAGTACCAAAACCGTTAGGAATATAACCATCTGCTTGGTGGTCATTGTCCCATGTTTCGCCATTGATTAAGTAACGGAAGTGAAATTCTTGATCTAGCGGTAAGCGCTGCTTGCATTTGAATACTTGTTCTTTTTTATTAAACTTCATTGGCACTGGCTGCCAATCTGTAAACTCTGCAACTAATTGCACATCATCAGCGTCAGGGTGTTGGAATTCAAAGGTAACTTCTGTTTCGTCTTTAGTTTTAAAAAAACGTTTACTTAGCATAGTGGGCTCCAATTCAACCAATTGGTAAATTAATCCTTGCCACAGTACCGCATTCGACGACTCATTCAGCGGAAGCTGTGCGTTTCAGGTTTCTTAACTTGCTTACTAAAACATCAAGTTTGTATCTAGTAAACCAAACCTATATTTACGCATTATGACAGTGCATCTGTATGTTTTTCGCACCACCATAGTGCATAAAACACACAAAAACTACAACAATCATATTGCTGTATTATTACGAGCAATAACTGAACCAAGTTGATAATAAAATATACTTTATTTTCAGTACCTTTTTTATCAACCTTATTCGCAACTTATAAAAAAGTAGATAACAATTTAGATTGGGTAAAGTGAATAAAATTGAAGTGGAAAGTTAGAGCAATCATACTAAAATAAACACTACTTCTTTCGTCAAAAATAAACTGCCAACTATTTATAAAAACAAGACAAAACAGATTTACATCGTATAGCCCTGTTAAATAAATTAACAAACATGATGGTAATAAAATCTTTATTTTTTGACTGGTTATTAATTTTTTATCACAGGAAAACTTATAAAACGCAACGAAAATTTAATTTTATAAACCAGACGCTAATCCCGCACTACCCAATTAACTTTTTTAAAAATTATCTCAGTGCATATACAAACACAATAAGTAGAAAAGCGTAAATTCGAACGGACTACCAATCCCTGAAAGCATTAACAGTGCTGCTTTTCAGCAATGTTATAACCACTTTTTCTGACCACAAGAATAGCTAGCTTAAAACCTGTTTCGGATAAAACTAGCAAGCCACAGCAAAAGTTGGTATATAACATTTAAAAATTAACAATTAACCGAAAAAATAATAAATTCCACACACAGCCATCAGAGATAATAAAATAAATACAAAGTAGTGACTTATTGTTTAGCTAAACAATAACCATAAACACTATTAGTATGAAAGTATCTAAGCATTTTTGTCGGAAACAGTGCTAAAGTTTGCTCGATGAATAGCAATAATGCAGTATAAAAGTAAGGCTTCAATTAATTAGCATAAGAAAAACATTTTAGAGCATTAACACTAATGACTATGAATTTTCACATTCTATACTCATCCATGCCCCAAAGTATGAGAAAGGTTTTGTCTAATCTAGATACAAACAATATACTCGATGTATTAACTGGTGAGGTTTTATTGTAAAACAAAGACACCACAATGGTAGTAATGTATGGCCAATGCTCTTCGAACTTTATCAATAAGTATTATAACTTTAATAGCTTTTATATACGGCTTAAATATCTTCTTGACTAAACAGGTCAATGATTTGATGTACGCGCCAAAAGGCTTAGAACTACATACCTTTCAAGGTACAGATATTACAGTGGTAACAGCTCCTTGGTACAACCTCGTATTAAGTGGCCAGCATTTAGTTTACGATAATAATATTTCTTATATTGTTATTAATACAACAAATGAGTCAGTCGTAACAGCTGCGACTTCTGATCTTATACTCACTACATTATTCTCACCGGTAAACATTATCATTTTAATCTTGTTAGCATTAGCCATCAGTTGGTTAGTTAACTTAAGATTTCAAAATAATCATGAGAAATACGCTCTCAAGATGCTCAATACTAAATCAATTGAATTACTCAATAGTCTAAACTTAGCCAGTGAATCAGGTCTAAACAAGCATACACAACTTGAACAGTTACAAGTAAATTTTCAAACACTTACAACCCATATAACTAATTACACACGTGAATCTGAAGTCAGTATTTATCAAGATAAGTTAACCCACCTTATTGACCGACATGCCTATATAGAACACCTTGCCAAACAATTGAGACTTGCTGAGATGGATAAATTCAGCTGTGCATTACTATTTATAGATTTAGATGGATTCAAACAGGTAAATGACTCTTTTGGTCACAGTTTTGGTGACGATGTGTTAATTCAAGTAGCAACACGCTTGAGCAGTGTTTTACGCCACCATAAAATAAGTAATATTTCCCCAATTAGTCAACTAGAACAAAACTTAGCGCGCCTTGGTGGTGATGAGTTCTCTATTTTCATTAACTTAAAAGATGATAAAGACAAAGCACTAGAGGTTGCACAAAATGTACTGCACGAAATCGAACGTGATTTTGTTTTAGGTAACAAGCTAATCAAAATTAGCGCTAGTATAGGTATTGCGGTTTACCCAGATAGTGCATCCACCCCACAAGCATTACTGCAAATGGCTGATGTAGCAATGTATCGAGCCAAAACAGATGGTCGTGGTATTTTTAAAGTCTATTCTCCTGAAATGGGTAAAAAGATTAGGCGCTATCATTACTTGCTAGAAGAGATGCGTCTTGCTATTGCTAGCAGCAGTTTTCATTTGTCTTTTCAACCTATTGTACATGTAGATGATTGTGCAATTGACTACTTTGAAGCATTAGTTCGCTGGGATCACCCTGTTGAAGGCTCAATCACGCCTGACGAGTTTATCCCCATTGCTGAAGAGTCTAATCTGATACTAGAACTTGGTGATTGGATCATGCTGGAATCATGTAGACAAATGTCTGCTTGGTATAATGCGGGGATGAAGAAAGTGTCTATTTCTGTGAATATATCTGGCGTGCAATTAAAACATTACGATATTTATGAGTGGATCATGGAGAAGCTTGCCAAAACAGGGCTGCCTGCAAAAGCGCTGATGCTTGAAATAACCGAATCAACCTTAATCAAAGCAAGCAACAAGATTATTCAATCGTTAGAAAAACTCAGAAGCGAAGGGATCACTATTGCGATTGATGACTTTGGTACTGGTTTTAGCTCGTTAAGTACCCTTGCAGATTTACCTATCGATGTGATCAAACTCGATAAACTGTTTGTTGCGCAAGCTAACGATAACCTTAAATATAATGAAATCATGCACTCTGTCAGCGAGCTTGGCCGAAAACTCGGTCTTAAAGTTGTCGCCGAAGGAGTTGAAGAACTCGCTCAATTTGAACTAGTTAAATCGATGGGCATAAACAGTGTTCAAGGCTACCTAGTGAGCCACCCTGAGTCGTCTGTTAATGTTGGCCACAAAGTATTGCAAGATAACATTAACTTTATGTCTGTTACTGGAACAGGGGTTTGGAATATACAGCAACCGCTTTAGTAAGTTATACTAAACACATTATTCAAAGCCATTCCCTTGTTAATGTTAAAAAAAAGCTTACTTACAGTTTTTATCTTGTCAGTCGCCATCATTGGAATACTGGTTGGCTCTTCTATTTATACCCTTTACAGCAAAAAACGTTTAACTGTGGACCCAAAACTGAGAGAAATCTCCGGTATTGAATTTGATAAGTTCAATCGACTTTGGGCCATTAATGACAGCGGTGACCAACCAAAACTATACCGTCTTAATGAAGATGGCTCTATAGCAAAAGAAATTTTAGTAACCAATGCTAAAAACATTGACTGGGAAGATATGACACAAAACAAATTTGGTCACTTCTTTTTGGGGGACTTTGGCAATAATAAAAACGATAGAAAATGGTTAACCATTTATAAAATAGAAAACCCTATCGATATCAAAAGCGACACCACAGAAGCAGAGATAATCAAGTTCACTTATCCTGAAATGGATGGCAGCCCTATTCAACCAGAACAACGTAATTTTGATTTAGAAGCCTTTGTAGCCCTTGGCCGACACCTCTATTTATTTACTAAAAATCGCACTGAGCCATTTGATGGTATTACAAAAGTGTATAAAGTTGGCGATCATGCTGCTAACTTTGATGCACAATTAATAGATTCGTTTCAAACTTGCACCACAATGGAAAAACTTTGTTGGATCACTTCTGCGGCTCTGAGCCCTGATAGAACCAAGTTAGTTCTACTAGATTCAACCAGCATTTGGTTATTTGAAAATTATCAAGGCGATAAGTTTTTTTCAGGGGATGTATCGCGCATTGACTTAGGCATTGTTACGCAAAAAGAAGCAATCACTTTTTACGATGACAACACAATTGTTTTTACAGATGAAGAATTTAAAGGCATTGGCGGTAATGCCTATGTCATTAAGCTCGATGAAGTCGAAAAGAAAGTCATTCGCAAAGCGCCCAAAACCAATCAATGACTAAGTGCGTTATTTAGAGAGCGCTTTTTCGACATCTACACCTAAAATCAGCACTCCCATGTGCTGATTTTCCTTATCAAATATGGGCACGCTAAACTGCACCTGAAAGTGTTTGGTCGACTCATCAAATTCCACTGTATCAATGTAATAGTCATCATCTTGCTGGTACATATTTAAAAATTTGGCTTCATCACCCTGCCAATAGTCTGTTGTGACTTCACTAATAATGACATTTTTACCTTGTTTATCAGTGACAATTATTTCTGTAATGACACCTTGCATCTGCTTTTGCCATACTTGTAAGAATTGTGAACCTTCAAGTTTTAGGTAGCGCTCTGCCAGTATAGATGTATTGTCACGGACTTGTTGCGCCCACTGATGATCAAGCTGTTCGAGATCTTGCTGCGCGAGTGGTTGCTGATTACTTTTAATTACTGCTTGCTGCACCTGTTCTGAATTCGCTAATTGCTGTATTTTTTCTAAAAGCCCTTGCACTAAAGTAAGTTTTTCAATTTTTGACAATACAAAGGGACTTTGTGAGCAACTACTTATGTGACTGTTAAAGGCATTTAAAAAGTCAGGAAACTCCTCGAGTGTTTTATTTGCTGCAAATAAACCCAAAGGCACATAACGATAGAATGTTTGCGTGTATTCATCTGGCTTAATCTGTAACTGCACAGCATTGAACTCAAACTCTTCTAAATCAAGCAAGATTCTATCTACCCGTTGCTTTTTAAATACTTTTATAAGCTCTTGCGTGGTGTTAACTTCGACTTCAATTTTCCGATTTGTTAATTGATACCAATCAGCCTGATGACTCCCTCTTACGACGCCATAACGAAGTTCGTGTTCAGCTATTGAAGCCGAATCTGCGTGGGTAAACCAGTACCAGTTTTCTAAAAACATCGGGGCAGAAAGCTCACCATACTCTTGCATTTGCGATAACAGGTTTGCAGTAAAGTAACCATCGAGCCGATTCAGCTGCACTTCCCTTTTAGCCCTTAACCAAGGTAACTTCTGCAAGTGAAATGGCACATTGATTTGCTTGAAAATACATTCAACATGCGTAATTGCGTTGTGTGGTGCGTTAATTGGTAAGTTAGTACCTAACTGAAAAGGCTGAGCTACAGTGAGTGACAGCAATAATGAAGCAAGCATCAATACAAGCCTAAATAACTAACGAGTAATAGTTATTATAGACAAAAGAAGCGGTTTTACCTGATTAAGGATTAACGCTTAAACTTTGTCTCTAAAATCACAGACGACGTTGTTCGCTCTACGCCATCTAAGTTACCAATGTCATCTAATAGGTGACTCAGCTTTTCAAGGTTTTGTGCTTGCACAACAGCAATCAAATCAAATTCACCACTAATTGCGTAGAGCTGTGAAATAGCATCAATTTGCTTTAGTTCAAGATTCGTTTTGGTGGTCAGTTTTTGCTTCACTTTAATCGAAACGTGGGCAGATACCATTTGGCTCAAATAGGCATCACCATAGTCAACGCTATAGCCTTTGATCACCCCTGTATCTTCTAATTTTAACATTCGGCTTTGAACAGTTGAGCGCGATAAATTAAGCGCTCTCGCTAGGTCAGAAATACTCGCACGCGCGTTGGTTCTTAAGATAGCTAATAGTTTTTCATCTTGTGAAGTTATCACTTTGACTACTCTTTTCGTTAATTTGCTTTTTATTTTAGTCATTTTTCACAAAATAGCACTGCAAATTTAAGTCCCTAACCCAGATAATAAGAAAAAATAGATAAGAAAAATAATCTCATCGTGCTTAATTAGGCAGGAACGGCTTAACTGACCTATTTTTTGCAATTTAACTTTTTTCATACTAAGCCAGATTTAGGTGCAATAAATGCAAGTAACAAGAGAACTTTTTAACGACGTAATGGTACCAAACTACAACCCATCAGAGGTAATTCCTGTTCGCGGTGAAGGCTCACGTGTTTGGGATCAAAACGGTAAAGAATTTATCGATTTTGCAGGTGGTATTGCCGTTAATTGTTTAGGCCATTGTCACCCAGCTCTTGTCAATGCCCTAAAAGAGCAAGGCGAAAAAATTTGGCACTTATCAAACGTAATGACAAACGAGCCTGCACTTCGCTTAGCTAAAAAGTTAACTGACGCTACATTTGCAGATAAAGTGTATTTTGCAAACTCAGGTGCAGAAGCTAACGAAGCGGCATTAAAATTAGCGCGTCGTTGGGCATTAGATGTACACGGCGAGCAAAAGAACCAAATCATCGCGTTTAACAAAGGTTTCCACGGTCGTACATTCTTCACTGTTACCGTAGGTGGTCAAGCTGCTTACTCAGATGGTTTCGGCCCTAAACCTGCTGCTGTTGATCACTGTGATTATAACGATTTAGCTGCTTTTGAAGCGCTTATCAGTGACAACACATGTGCCGTAATGATGGAACCACTACAAGGTGAAGGCGGTATCATTTCGCCAACGAGCGATTTTATCAAAGGTGTTCGCGCATTATGTGATAAACACAATGCTTTACTTATTTTTGATGAAGTACAAACAGGTGTTGGCCGTACAGGTGATTTATACGCATACCAAGGCTTAGATGTAACACCAGATATCCTAACAACAGCAAAAGCGTTAGGTGGTGGTTTCCCAATTGGTGCGATGATCACAACAGCTAGCATTGCAGAGCATTTAAAAGTAGGCACACATGGTTCTACTTACGGCGGTAACCCACTTGCATGTGCTGTAGCAGAAGCGGCTTTTGATACTGTTAATAGTGAAGAAGTACTTGCAGGTGTTAAAGAGCGTGAACAGCTTTTACGCGATGGCTTTGCAGCAATCAACGAAAAATACGACGTATTTAGTGAAGTACGTGGTAAAGGTCTATTATTAGGTGCAGTTCTTAACAGCAAATTTGAAGGCCGTGCACGGGATTTCCTAGTAGCAAGCACTAAACACGGTTTAATGAGCCTTGTTGCTGGTACAAACGTTGTGCGCTTTACGCCATCTTTAGTGATTCCATTAGAGGATATCAAAGAAGGTTTAGCTCGCTTTGAAAAAGCGGTTGCAGACGTTGTAAACGGTTAATCCTAGTTGGCGCATGCTTTAGCATGCGCCATTGGAGTGCACTTAATGCAAGTATTACGTCCTATAACAGCAAATGATTTTGCTGCGTTAAAACAAATTGCTGTTGAATCTGGTCATGGCTTTACCTCTTTACCGGTTGACGACAATTTACTACAAGAAAAAATTGAACGCGCTGAACGCAGTTTTGCAAAAGATATTAATAAACCACAAGACGAAACCTATTTATTTGTATTAGAAGACAGTGAAACGGGTGACGTTATCGGCACAACAGCTATCGAAGCTGCTGTAGGAATGTCGGTTCCTTTGTATCATTACCACCAAGGTAAAACTGTTCACCATTCACCTACTCTCAACGTATATAACACGGTTGATATTCTGAGTATGTGTAATGACTATACGGGTTGCTCTGAAATTTGTACCTTGTTCTTACGTGAGCAAAACCGCAAAGGCTTAACGGGTCGCTTTTTATCACGTTCTCGCTTTTTATTTATGGCCCAGCACAGCGAACGTTTTGCTGACACCATTATTGCAGAAATGCGCGGTGTAAGTGATGAAGACGGTCACTCACCTTTTTGGCAGTGGTTACAAGAACACTTTTTTAGCATTGAGTTTCCGCAAGCTGATCACTTAGTGGGTTTAGGCGATAAAGTTTTTATCAGCGAGTTAATGCCTAAGTACCCTATCTATGCCAACTTACTGAGCAAAAAAGCACAAGCTGTGATTGGTAAGGTTCATGAAAAAACCAAGCCTGCGCTAAAACTTCTAGAAAAAGAAGGGTTTGAGCACCGTGGTTATGTTGACCTATTCGATGCAGGGCCAACTGTTGAAGCAAAGCTTGGCAATATTCGTAGTGTTCGTGAGTCACAAGTGTGCCCTATCACGATTGGTGAGCTTGCGCATATCAATGAGCAAAGCTCAGATACATTAGCTATCTGCAACCATGGTGTGAATGACTTTAGAGCCACATTTACCAAACATGCTCATTATAACCACGCCAAGCACACCTTAATCATCAGCCAAGAAGTGGCAGATGCACTTAAATTAAAACAAGGGGATGCAGCACGGTTCTTCCGTTTGTAACCACTTAAGGAGTTTAAAATGAGTGTCACAACTCAACTTATCGATAATCAATGGCAAGCTGGCCTTGGTCATGATTTTAGTTCAATCAACCCAAGTAATGGCGAGGTTGTTTGGCAAGGTAAAACAGCCACGGCTGAACAAGTCGCTGATGCAATAAAAGCAGCTCGTAGTGCGCAGCTGGGCTGGGCTGATATGACTCTTGAAGAGCGTATCGTTATTCTTGAAAACTTTGCTGCAGAGCTTAAAGAGCACAGCGAAGAGTTTGCAACGATCATCGCCCGTGAAACAGGTAAACCGCTTTGGGAAACACGTACTGAAGTAGGTGCAATGACGGGTAAAATCGCCATTTCAATTAGAGCCTATAACGAACGTACTGGGACCACAGAAAACCCAATGCCTGGCGCTAAAGCGTTTATTCGTCATAAGCCACATGGTGTTGTTGCGGTGTTTGGTCCTTATAACTTCCCTGGTCACTTACCAAATGGCCATATTGTGCCAGCTATTTTAGCGGGTAATACAGTTGTATTTAAGCCATCAGAACTTACGCCTCATGTTGCTGAGTTCACCTTAAAGCTTTGGCTAAAAGCAGGCTTACCAGCTGGTGTCATCAACCTTGTTCAAGGTGAAGTAGACACAGGTATTGCTCTTGCATCTCACCAAGATATTGATGGCTTATTCTTTACGGGTAGCTCAAATACAGGTCACCTATTACATAAGCAATTTGCAGGTCACCCAGGTAAGATTTTAGCGCTGGAAATGGGTGGTAATAACCCACTGATCGTAAAAGATGTCGCAGATGTAAGTGCGGCTGTTCACGACATTATCCAGTCTGGTTTCATTACTTCTGGCCAACGTTGTACCTGTTCTCGTCGCTTATTCATTGAGAACTCGGCAAATGGCGATGCAATTTTAGAAAAATTAATTGCTGCAACAAAAAATATCAAAGTAGCCGACAGCTTCAGCGAAAATCAACCGTTCATGGGTGCAATGATCAGCGAAAAAGCGGCTTTAGGTATGGTTGCAGCTCAGCAGCAGTTACTTGATATGGGAGCAACCTCTCTTGTCGAACTTAAGCTTCTTGAACCGGGTACTGGTTTTGTAAGCCCTGGTATTATTGATGTAACGGCTGTTAAAGATATGCCTGATGAAGAGCACTTTGGTCCTCTTATCAAGGTTTATCGCTACACAGATTTCGATAGCGCGATTAATGAAGCAAATAACACCTCATTTGGTTTATCTGCTGGTTTATTAAGTGATGATAGCGATGACTACCAGCATTTCTTAAAACGTATTCGTGCCGGTATCGTTAACTGGAACCGACCAATTACAGGCGCATCAAGCGCTGCACCATTTGGTGGTATTGGTGCCAGTGGTAACCACAGAGCAAGTGCCTATTACGCTGCTGACTACTGTGCATACCCTGTTGCTTCTGTTGAAGCCGAAAAAGTTAACTTACCACAGACCCTTGCGCCGGGCTTAATTATTGAATAATTGTTTGGCGGCCTCGCCGCCTTAATTGAAGGAATTAAACATGCACACAGATGTAAACGCCCTATTTGAAAACTTATGGGACAACTATTTATCAGTTACGCCATCGGCGGTAAAAGTACATGAGTTACTTGGCTCAACACAAAAAGATGACGTGATTAACGATCACATCGCACTGCGTACTTTTAACCATGAAAAAATCGGTTTAGAAAAACTAGCTGCGCACTTTTTAGCAGTAGGCTACAAAGAATGCGGCGAGTATCACTTCGAAGCGAAAAAACTATACGCAAAGCACTTCGAACATTCAGATCCTAAGCAACCTAAAGTTTTCATTTCTGAATTACTTGTTGAGCAATGCTCAGAAGAATTACAAGCTATCGTTAACGACATGGTTGAACAGATTGACGAAGACGCTGTAACAGCGGATAATTTCCTATATTCAGGTACACACTGGCAAGTAAGTTCAGACACTTACAAAAAGCTGCTAGCAGAAAGCGAATACGCTGCATGGATGTCAGCATGGGGTTACCGTGCTAATCACTTTACTGTGAGCATCAATGAATTGGCTAAATTCGATGATATCGAAAGTGTAAACCAAGCACTTAAAGATGCAGGTTTTGCGCTAAATACATCTGGCGGCGAGATCAAAGGTTCACCAGAAGTATTACTTGAGCAATCTTCGACTCTTGCTGATGACAGCGAAGTTGAATTTAGCGATGGTGTTGTTGCCGTACCGAGTTGTTTTTATGAGTTCGCTCTGCGTTATGCAAAACCAGATGGTGAGCTATACACAGGTTTTGTGGCAGCATCAGCTGACAAAATTTTTGAGAGCACCAATGCTCGATAATTAGCACATACCAATTCGCTAAGTACAAATAAGCGAGTTGGTATACAAGGATATGTATGAGACTAATTGCGTTTATCGTAATTCTATTTACCCTAAACACAGCAAAGGCAACAGAAAAACCCAAGCTTACAATTTTGTCTCATGCATATTTTGCCAGCGAAGCAGATAAACTCAGTATTAACCTCCACCTTGCTGCGGTTATCAATCCAGCCCTTGCTGATGAATTCGATTTAGACGTCGACTTTACTAATCATGCGCGCTTAATGAAGCGCTTATCTAGTGATGAAGCCAGTTGCACCTTCAACGCAATCAAAACCCCTGAACGGGCAGAGTCCATGGTATTTTCTAAAATACCCACCTATATGCATATGCAGCGTCAAGTCTATGCACTTAAGAGCACCTTAAAGTCAGGTTCTGCGCCTATTTCTGTCAATAAGCTTCTCAAAAACAAAGGTAATTTTGGCATTATTGGCTCCACCAGCTACCGTGAACTCGATGATGTTTTTGCTAATAAACAATACAACGTTGCGGCTATTTATGGCGAAAATGCATTTTTACAATTAAGTCGACTATTACTCAATAAGCGTATTGATTACATTGTTGCTTACAAACAAGCACTTGAAGCGCACATACCTGCTCATGAACTAAGTCAACTCACATCAAGACGTATTGCTGAATACCCTGAATTTATTAATGGCTTTTTTACCTGCAGTAAAACCACGGCGGGTTATCGTGCCATTGCACTTATCGATGATTATATGAAAAGCGCAGAAATGGCAGCCTATATTCAGCAATTACACAGCCAAAGTAATCACCCTGATGACGCAAATGCCATGCTTGATATTTATTCAAAACGTTATGGAATACGCTTTGAAAACAGTAACTAAGTGACTATTAATTACTGTACAAAATTAATTCAAAAAATATTTAAAAAATACTTGCGCAAATAAAAAAGCAGATCTATTATCTCGCCGCTTCTTGATGATAGCCAATCCGAGTACATTACAAACCCAGTTTGTAGCAAGGCGATAGAGCAACTATCCAAGAGTGTATTTGATTGCACAGAACATACTGTGCGCTTAATAACACTCAACTGACTCGGACTTCCATTTTTTTCCGAGCAGTTGCTTAATTGCCGGAGAGTAAAATGGCTATTTCAACACTTACACAAGACTTAACAATCAAAGTACCTGCAGCATCGGTTGCTGCAAACGAACCAGTAGCACAACCATCAAACCAATTTATTGAACAGCTCGTTGCACAACATGGCGCGCCATTAATGGTGCTAGATTGTGAATCAGTTCGTCATCAATACCGTGCATTAAGCCGTGCGTTACCAGGTGTTGTTTTACACTTTGCATTAAAGCCACTTCCTCATCCTGCGGTTGTTCGTACGCTTTTAGAAGAAGGTGCCAGCTTTGATTTAGCAACCAGCGGTGAAGTTGACTTAGTCGCCAGCCAAGGCGTACCAAGTGACCGTACGATTCACACGCACCCAATCAAACGTGATCGTGATATTCGTGATGCACTTGAATACGGTTGCAATGTGTTTGTGGTAGATAACATCAACGAACTAGAAAAGTTCATTGCATACAAAAACCAGGTTGAGTTACTTGTTCGCTTAAGTTTTCGTAATGCGGAAGCATTCGCTGATTTATCGAAAAAATTTGGTTGTAGTCCAGCAATGGCCGTTGAAATCATTAGCTATGCGCAACAATTAGGTATTCGTATCAAAGGGTTGTCGTTCCATGTTGGCTCGCAAACAGCAAGCCCAGCTAAATATGTCACTGCCATTGCTGCATGTAATCAAGTGATTAACGACGTAGCCGCATTAGGATTACCTGCGCTTAGTACGCTTGATATTGGCGGTGGTTTCCCTGTGCCTTACAACAAAGACGTGCTGCCAATTGAGGAATTTTGTGCGCCAATCAATGATGCCTTAGCACAGTTACCAGAGACAGTTCGCGTAATTGCTGAACCAGGTCGCTTTATTGTAGCCAGTGCTGTAACCAGTGTTGCATCAGTAATGGGTCAAGCAGAACGTGATGGCAAGCCTTGGTACTATTTAGATGATGGAATTTACGGCTCATTCAGTGGTTTATTGTTCGATGAAGCCTCGTACCCTATCGACTCGTTCAAACAATCAAACGAACGTGTTGAGTCAGTGTTAGCAGGCCCGACTTGCGATAGCATCGACGTAGTAAGTGAGTCAATCATGCTACCAAAATTAAACAATGGTGATTTAATCATCAGCCGTATGATGGGTGCTTACACATTAGCAACCGCAACAGATTTTAACTTCTTCAAACGTGCAAAAGTTATCGTACTGAATGATGTAGTTCATGTTGACGCACTCACCGGTTAATCGTTTCCTCGACTAAAAGCATGTAAGGCAACATGCCTTAACTCTTAAAATGCAGCTGCTCATTCCAGCTGCATTTTTTTATTTCTTTGTTAAAGAAAGAGTGGTTTGTAATCGTTTTCTAATTGTTCAAACGACAAGTTACCAATAAAACGGCCAAAGCTTAGCCAGGTTGCTAGGCCTCGTAAGTCTTTAAAGTGTGGTGGAATAAATTTAGGGTCTTCAATCACACCTAAATCATGTAATTGCGATATCAGTCTAAAATCATCAATTGAGATTTTACCGACCAATAACAAGTGCAATTGATCAATTCGACCTAACTGAATGGCAACTCGTATAAGGTTATACACCAACACAAAACCTTTGATGTAGGCGATGTCTTTAGTAAATGGTAAGCCTGTTGCTGTGCTTCCTCTAAACACCCGTTGAGTAAGCGTATAACTGTCGTCTTTACTCAAACCTTGCGCTACATATTCACGATAAATATCAACGAACTCCGCGCCATCAATAACCTTAGTAATACCTTGAATACGGTTCACTAATTTTGCTAAACGTCGTGGCGTTGACTTTAAAGTAATAATTTCGGTCAATACCGCAAGGCCCTCTTGGGTCACTGTAGAGCTCGGTGTGCCTTTACTTAAACAAGTTAAATATGGCTGAGCAAGACCGTTTTGCGTGGTTCCGACATGGATCCAGCCTTCATGCACCTCAAGAATATCTAGCTCACGCTGAGAAAACTTAACATCTTGATTAAGTTTAATATTATTTGCACCTGCCGCAGCATCACTCACAATACCGTCACTCAGAATAACCTCAACATCGATGCCCGGCATCGTTTGAGTCACTTGCGATGCTAAAATTTTCACTGCATCTTGCGCATCTATGTTTTTTGGATCATCCGGTAAAATATCCGCATCAAGCATATTTTTTAGCGGCTGCTCAAGCATAGTTGCAAGCTCAGAAAGTGAAGGCTCCCCAGCATGGAATAAATCTTTTGGATGACCGAACAGCTCAACAGACAAATCATGAAATTCAGGAGTACCACGATACTCAATCATACTGAGTACTGTTTTATATTCAGTGCACATCTTGCTCATGTATTGGGCAATTGGGTTTAGCTGCCCTAACTGGCTGATGATATCGCGATTTAAATCAGAAAACGCGCGGCGCAACTCGCTTGGTACAAAACCAAGATCACGCTGTTGGTAATAGGCTTGATCAACCGATGGGTTCTTTTGGCATTTATGCTTAAAAAACTCTTCTTTGATTTGTTTATCCCAGTTGATCGCATCAAGGATACGAATGGGTGTTTGCAATGCGATTAATCGGTCAGATAACTCGCGTGTTTTTGCTAATAATGCCTTATCTATCATGCTCTAGGCTCACTGTAAAATGAGCCTTGAGCATAGGCTAAATTTGCATAATTACAAAGCAAAATTAAGCGGTTTTGAGCTAAAATTTAGCATGCTTAGAAACTATTTTTCCATCGTTGTAGAGAAGTAAACTGGGTACTGAATTAATGCCATTTTCGATAAATAAATCATTACCATAATCGATAGAAACCGGCATAGTTGCAGCGAATTTATCAACATATTCTTGCACTGCACTTTGATCAGTCCACAGCTGACTCACTTTAACCTCGACATCAATTCCTTGCTCTGCCAGCTTATTAACATGTTGCTGCGCTAGTACACACTGTTTTGCCATTGCAGGGCGCGTGTCGGCTAAGTACCAGTCGCACCACGTAGCGGTGAACAGCACGGCTTTTTTACCTTTGTTCGGAATTACCAAAGGAGTCGCTTGGCCTTGCTTTTCGCCTAGTAAACGCGCTTTATCAACTTTGCCATTGTGTGATAACAAACGTAATGTGTTATCAAGCGGTTTATCTGCTTCGTGGCCTTGAAAAATCACCTTTTTATCACTATCAATCAACACATGAAACGGGGTGCCCATAAATTCATAATGTTTAGCAACTTGGGCTGTGTGATCAGTAAATAGTGGCATAGTGAGTGAAAAACGCTCTTTAACCTTAGCAACAGCGTCTGCGTCATCATTAAGGTCAATATTAATAGCCACAAATTGAATTTTATCGCCATATTGCTCATATGCATGCTGAAAATGTGGCATTTGCTCCATACATGGCTTGCACCAAGTCGCCCAAAACTTTAAGTAAACGGGCTTCTTGCCTAAGTAACTGTCAAGTTTAACTATTTTCCCCGCTTCATTTTCTAACATCAGGGGAGCTGTATTTGCTGATATGCTTTTGCTTACAAGCAACAAGCTTGTTAGTAGTATCAGGGGTATAAACTTATATTTCATTGTGTGTCCCTCAAATAAAATCTATCTTAAGTTTAAGGTAAGAGAAAATATTGTAAATTTTCGACATCTGCTATCTAAATATGATTTTAGTGATTTATCGCAAAGTAAGGTTTTAAAAACACACAGCACGTTTAATACCTGCATAAAATAGCACTAAACTTTTTATAGATCTGAAACGTATTACTTCAAAAAGGAGTCATCATGAAAAATGAGCTAGACGGTAAATTAATTCTATCTGTGTATGAAAAAATCATTCAACACGGTGAAGATCATGAAGATGGAAAGCTTTATGAGGGTATTTGCGCTTTTTCGGATATCGATGGTTATACGGTATATCTAAAAGGCAGTGGTGTGTTACTGCGCTTTGGCTTTCATAATACCTATCACCTTGACTATCAACATGAAAAGAACAAAGAAGACTTTTTAAAGAAAGTGCTTTATATCGCAGAACAGGAACTGTAAAGAAGCAATGAAACGACGGGTGAAAGCTGAGTCAAAGCAACAGCAGGCATTTATCAACCAAGTTATTAATGAACTAAAATCTAACCCAGGTAAGTTAGATATTATTCGCGAAAACCTTAGCTACTATCGCGAACAACAGTTCCTCAAGCGTGGCTTTTTGCTTGCTATTGAGCGCTTTGATTGGGTATTTGAAGCAAGTAACGATGTAGAGCAAATCTGTGCGCAAATTTTAGCCGATGATTACATTGGCAAACGTTTGCGCCGCTACCCCTTGCTATATAAGGGCGTATTGGAACGTACCTATTAGATATCCCACCGCTAAAACATGATCTGTTCGGTAAAAAATGCTAGGTTAGCGCCATTTTGAAATAATGAGAACTGGACATGTCAAAAACTATAAACTCTCACAACACTCATGAGGGTGGCAATAATGGGTTGTTTAACCGATTTTTAGCCACCGTTGAATTTTTGGGTAATATGCTACCCCACCCTATCACTTTATTTGCAATGTTCTGCGTTGCCATTATAGTTTTTAGTGGCATTGCCGATTGGTATGGTTTAAGTGCTATCGACCCACGCCCAGAAGGTGCTGCTGGTCGCGATCCTGATGGTGTTATTGAAGTTGTCAGCCTACTCAGTGCTGAAGGCCTTCAGCGCATCGTTACTGGCCTTGTTACAAACTTCACTAGCTTTGCACCACTTGGGACGGTACTGGTTGCTTTATTAGGTGTGAGTGTTGCAGAGCACTCAGGTTTACTCTCTGCAGCTATGCGCGGCATGGTAATGGGCGCATCAAAGCGTTTAGTTACTTTTATGGTGGTGTTTGCTGCGATTTTATCAAATACGGCATCAGAACTTGGCTACGTCGTACTAATCCCATTAGCAGCCATGATATTCCACAGTCTTGGTCGTCACCCTCTTGCCGGTCTTGCTGCGGCATTTGCCGGCGTTTCAGGTGGTTACAGTGCCAACTTATTACTCGGCACCATTGACCCGCTACTTGCAGGTATCACTACACCTGCAGCACAAATGATTGATCCGAACTACCAAGTTGGCGCTGAAGCAAACTGGTATTTCATGATGATTTCAGTATTTCTAATCGCTACTCTAGGTACGTTAGTTACAGAGAAAATCGTTGAACCTCGTCTTGGCAAGTACAACCCAGATGAAGCAAGCAATGATTTGCCAAAGAACGACATTGCAGGGCTAACCGATAAAGAAAAGTCAGGTCTAAAATGGGCGGGCGTTTCTCTGTTAGTGGTTTCATTATTACTTGCTTGGACAATTGTTCCTGAAGATGGCATTTTGCGTAACCCAGAAACAGGCCTTGTTGCACACTCGCCATTTTTAAAAGGCATTGTGGTATTTATCTTTGTAACTTTCGGTATTCCAGGCTTTGTTTACGGCCGAGTTGTTGGCACCATGAAAAACGATAAAGATGTCATCGATGCCATGAGTAAAAGCATGAGCTCGATGGGGATGTACATTGTGCTAGTTTTCTTTGCAGCACAGTTCGTTGCCTTTTTTAAATGGACCAACCTAGGAACGATTTTAGCCATTAACGGTGCAGCTCTTTTGCAAGCATTAAACCTAACAGGCCCTGAAGTATTCGTGCTATTCATTTTAATGTGTGCATTAGTAAACTTAAGCTTAGGCTCTTCATCTGCACAATGGGCTGTCACAGCACCAATCTTTGTGCCAATGTTAATGCTAATAGGCTACGCACCAGAAACCATTCAAGCGGCGTATCGAATTGGTGACTCGGTTACTAACCTTATCACCCCAATGATGAGTTATTTTGGCTTGATACTGGCTGTTGCCACTAAGTATAAGAAAGACATGGGTATTGGTACATTGGTTGCGACCATGCTTCCTTACAGCATGATCTTCTTTGTTGGTTGGGTTGCGTTATTCTATTTATGGGTATTTGTTCTGGGCTTCCCAGTTGGCCCTGAATCACCAATTTATTATCAGCCTTAATCTTCTTAGAGAGGTAAAAAGCCAAGCATTAGCTTGGCTTTTTTGTACCTGAGATTGTTGGAAGCTAACTTTATGACTATTATTAAGACATTAATTTTTATTGTTATTTTATATGAAAAAGCTATTAAAGCTGTGGTTTCTATTGCACGCATTAAGTGTATTTAATTTATATGCTAATCCAACTAAGCAACTTGAAACAGCATTTGCAACATCGTTGGTTTTAACGGATGGGGACAGTATAACCTTAGGTATGGGTGATTTTGACCCACAAACACTGTTTGACCCACAACATAGCAGTAAAGATGAAGACAGTATCGCGCTTAGAAAAAAGCTCAGACTCTACAGTATTCCTTATACTTGGCAGCTTGATGAGCCTATTTATCAACACAAACTAAGTTTGACCAGCAGGGTAAGCTATTTGAATCAATCAGATTTCATTTCGCTATTTGATAATGTGGCTGACGACTATATTTCAGAAACTGTATATAACGGCATGATCGGTTTTAATGCCGAAAAAGCACTAGGCTCTAAATGGTCATATCAATTTGGCTTTAACACTCACTACTTACATTACAACAATGACTATGAGTATAACTCTCCCGAGTCTAGACGTAATTTTAAGCCTTTAGCTGAAAATCTTTACACCAACCTCAATAGTAATGCACTGGTGTTAAACCCAAATGCGACCATGATCTATCGCTTACCTAGGCATTGGGGCTATTACGAGTACAAACTTAACTTTAATTATTACTATGGATGGGCACTCTCTCACCCTGATGGGATAAGTAATGCAGCACCCGAAACATGGCGCACACTTAATGGTATAAAAGCTAAATTTAACATGTTCAAAATTGGGCTTTTTGAGCAAGCTTTTTACATTAAAGGACAGCGAATCGATTTAGGCGGCGATAGTCGCGTAGCGTTTGGGACCGATCACTTTTATGAATACGGTATCGGCTTTTTATGGGATAGTAGCAAGTGGACCTCGTGGTTTGACAACTTTGGTATCGGCATCAATATTCACAACGGTAGTAGCCTCGATGGTGCTGCTATTGTCTTGTACTTTAACGAAATTTAATACTATTTTTTAAAGACAAAACTTTTAAACAGACTATATTCTTAGACATAATAAAATTCATGGAAGATTTATATGAAACATCACCTCGCAATCGCTTGTTCATTACTTGCCTTAACGGCTTGTGATAAAACCCCAGAGCAAACAGCTAAAACGCTACCACTGCAAGTAAGTGCAGCAGATACCATTTATTTTGGTGGTGATATTCTTACAATGACTGGCGACAAACCCGAGTATGCACAGGCAATCGCTACCCAAGGTGAAAAAATCATTTTTGTGGGTGATAAAAACAAAGCGCTTGAGCATAAGTTTGGCAAAACAAAGCTGATTGATTTGCAAGGCAAAACCTTAATGCCAGGCTTTGTTGATGGCCATAGCCATGTCTATGGTGTTGGTTTGCAAGCCATGGTAGCCAATGTATTACCTAGTCCAGATGGTGATGCCAATAGTGTTGAGCAAATCGTTAATATTCTCACAGCCGCACAAAATAACCCTGACTACACCACATTTATTAAAAAAACGGGTGCTATTTTAGGCTTTGGTTACGATGATGCTGAGCTTGATAGATACCCAACTAAAATGGACTTAGACCGCGTTAGCACCGAAAAGCCAGTGATCATCATTCATACTTCGGGGCACTTAAGTGTTGCAAACAGTAAAGCCTTAGCCATGGCCGGCATCGACGAAAACACAGACAATCCTGACGGTGGGCTAATTCGTCGTATGGCCAACTCACAAGAACCCAATGGGGTGCTCGAAGAAAACGCGCACTTTGGTTTACTGTTTAAACTCATGCAGTCGTTTGATCCTGACTTACAAGATTTAATGCTGCAAGAAGGGCAAAAACTCTACACAAAATACGGCTACACCACAGCACAAGAAGGCCGAGCAACTCAAGAAGCTTATGATTCGATGGTAAGAGCATCCAAAGCGGATAAGTTTGTCATTGATGTGGTAGCCTATGCCGATATGGCTACCAGCAGCAGTTTTATGGACTCACCCTATAACAGTAAAAACTACACAAATCATTTTCGTATTGGTGGTGTAAAACTTAACTTTGATGGCTCACCACAAGGAAAAACCGCTTGGTTATCTCACCCATACTTAAAAGCACCTGAAGGCCAAGAGCAAGGCTATGCAGGCTACCCTACTTTTAATGATGAACAAGCCTATCAGTATATTGAAACTGCCTTTGTTAATGACTGGCAAGTGATGACTCATGCAAATGGTGATGCCGCTATTGAGCAATTTTTAAATGCTGTTGAAAATGCTAATAACAAGCTTGGTAAAAAAGACCGCCGCCCCATACTTATTCATGGGCAAACAATTCGTCAAGATCAGGTAAACCGTCTTAAAGAATTAGGCATATTTCCATCGCTCTTCCCAATGCATACCTTTTATTGGGGCGACTGGCATGTAAATTCGGTGCTTGGTCATCCCCGCGCCGATTTTATTTCGCCCACCCATGCAGTTCGCAAACAAGGATTAATGTTCAGTACCCATCATGATGCGCCTGTAGCTCTGCCCAATGCACTGCGTGTATTAGATGCAACGGTTAACCGTACAACTCGTACAGATCAAGTATTAGGCCCAGATCAACGTGTTTCTGTGTATACTGCACTACAAGCAATGACAACATGGCCTGCGTATCAACACTTTGAAGAAAGCTCAAAAGGGCAATTAAAACAAGGGATGCAAGCAGATTTAATTATCCTTGATAACAACCCGTTGAAAATAAAGCCCGCAGAGCTACATAACTTACAAGTGATAGAAACCATTAGCCGTGGTGAAACCGTCTACAGCAAAAATTAAACACTTTTCAAGGAGTAACATGAATAAGTTTATACAATTAGCCTGTGCTGCGCTGCTGTCATTTTCAGCATTAGCAGCACAAACAGCTGCTACGAAACTGGATATTTTGAATCTTAAGGCCCAATCTGAGCATGTGCTAACTTCAGGTCAGCCAAGTCAAACCGATTTTGCCAAGCTAAAACAACTTGGTGTTAAAAACATCATCAACCTTCGCGGTGATAATGAAACGAATTGGTCTGAGCAAGAGTTAGTCACTGAGCTTGGTATGAACTATTACCATATCCCTGTGCAATCTAAAGCTGATATTACCATTGAAAATGCTACGAAACTTCAGGCTTTGCTCAATGAGCACCAACAGCAAACCACCTTACTTCACTGCGCGAGCAGCAACCGTGTTGGCGCTCTTGTTGCGCTATACAATGCCATAACCTTGAAAAAGCCAGTTGATGAAGCTGTTGAGATTGGTAAGCAATGGGGCTTAAAAAGCCTTGAAGGAGTGGTAAGAAGTAAAGTAAACGAAGAAGTTGGTCAGCCATAAGCTGACCAACATACTTGCTTTATATTGCCTTTTTCTGGCTTTCTTGTTGTTTCTTGGCTTCAACTTGCTGGAACATTGAATCAACTAATTCGATGATTTTATCGTTTGCATCAATAAACTTATCTAAACCACCACCCGTACGATAGCTTGCCTGAGCAATTGTTTTAGTTTGGTCAACATTAGTGACCCAAATATTGGCATATGCCATATATAGGGCTAAATCCCAATGCCAGTTAGCAACATAAAATGCAATCGCATCACAACCATCTGTGTTAGCAGCTGAAATGTCTGTTTGATACGCTTGGTGTTTCATTACATAATTGGCAGGGATAACACGCGTTTGCACATTATGTTTTGCAAAACCAGATTGTAGTGATGTTACAACACCTTCTTTAACTGCTTGGTGCTCTGCAATACACACGGTTTTTGGTTTTTCCGCTTCAAAACGACTTACATCTTGTTTCGCTGCACAACCCGCAAGTACGGTCGCTGCAACTGCAACAGCTGATATTTTTGCAATATTCATTATGATTTTCCTTTTTATAATTTTTTTAAAGCTGCCATGCATAGCTTAGCTTAGTGAAGAAGGTACGTTGATCACGCTCAAGGTTCTTCAATGAATCATCTTGATAACCTTTATCAGAATACCCTAAATAAAACAGTGTCTGCGAGTTAATCTTGTACGAATACACTAACTGACTGCCATAATCGCGGTTAGTTTGGCTTACATCAAATCGATAAGCTTCATTGTTTCGATCGACATCTTCAAACTGCAAAACGAGTTTCAGCATCGAGCGCATATTAAATTTATAATAAACACGCAGATCCGTTAAATTTGCAGTATAAACACGTTCATTTTGCTCGTTATCTAAATAGCTGTAGCTGTGCTCTAGTTGCACCTGCCAATGATCGTTTATATCCCATGTCATCTCAGGTTCAATGCGAACCATAGTACCTAAAGCTGCATTACTATAATCAATTTTGCTGCCATATTGAGCATACAATAAAAAGCTAATGTCACGAATGGGTCTAAAACCGCCATAGATATAACCTATGTTTTGATTAAAAAACTCGCCGGCATAAAACTCATTACGATGAATAAAGCCAATTTCTGTTTGCGACTGCATCTTACCTTTAAAGGTAAAAAAGCCATCGTATTCTTCTTCGAGTAGGTCGCCATTTTGCGCCCATGTTTTATCCCACTCAACATTGTAGCTGTACTCTGTGATTGCATCATCAGCATCGCGATACCATGTTTGTCCACCGCCTAGTTGTACTTGCTCGTAATCAACTTTAGCTTGATAACCCAAATCTGAGCGGTATTCTTTACCTATATTTTCGTAGCTAGCATAGACTTCGTAATCACGCTTAGTTCTTGTAAATTCAATGGCATAAGCTTGATCTGATTGATTTTTATCAATGCCATAATAATCAACTAAAAATTCTGAGTTAGTGGTATCTGTGCTTGCTACTTGATACTGCAAACTATCTGATTGATTAAACCAGTAGCTGCCATCTAAAGATAACACCGTATTATGATAATCATCATTTTCACGGTGAGTGCTCATCACACCAATTGTGCCTTTTTGGCCAATATCAAACTGATAACGCCCCGCTACTGCTTGCGTTTTATCTGCTAGATTAGCAAAGCCAGAACCTTGATTCGTCGGAAGTAAGACACTGGTATTCTGATCGTCAGCGTACATAAAGCCATAGCTGTGCGCGCCGGTTTTACCTGTTAACTTTAAACCCACATCAGGTTCAGCAATCATTCGCGTATATAAAAGCTCTAGTTGGCTGGTATCAAAATAAGAGGCGCCATCTAAAAAGAATGGACGCTTTTCAGCATAATAAATTGAGTAAGTAGTATTTACATCAAGTTCAAGTGAATCTGCCTCGACCTGCGAAAAGTCAGGATTAATGGTGGCATTAATAACCGCATCTTGCGTCACCCCCCAACGTAAGTCCAAGCCCGCTTCAGTATCAATATCACCATTTTGCCAATCACCCGGCACTGTATCTTTGGTATCATGGCGAAGCGCCGTTAAAGTGGGCGTAAGCTGAATGTTTTGGCTCTCTGTCATGTTGGCAAAGCCTGTGAGTTTATCAAACTGGCAAAAGCTACATTTTACATCTCGGTCAAAACCAACATTCGACATTTGATAATACACATCACGCGGATAATTTCGCCAAACGGCAAAACTCCAGGTTAACTCTGTTTGATCTTTTGGAAAGCGTAGTGCAGTGAATGGAATACGCATTTCAACCACATAACCGTCGTCGGTAATTTGCCCTGCACTGTCCCAAATGGCATCCCATGATGGATCTTCCACCCAATCATCAATATCCGTCATGCGCATATCGCCTTGCGCACCAAGAGGGTTTACATAAAACTCATAGCCGGTTCGTTCATCATTGAAGGTATCAATCATCAAAGCAACATTGTCGTCTTGCCAAAGCGTATCACGATCTCGAAGGGCGGCACGAATTTGCGAAGGGTCATTATCTTTTGCAATAAAACCAACATACAAGTATTTACCATCTTCATACATGTAGGCATCGGTTTGTACGAGCGGCGTGCCTTTTTCGGTTGGCTCATTCTGATATTTTAATGGTACTTTTGTGGCGTATTGCCAATGCGACTCATCCATCACACCATCAACGCTAATAGACTCTTTAATATGGGCAAGGGAGAACTCTGCTTTATCAAATGCATTAGCAGAAAAAGGCATACAGGCAACACTAAGTAAAAAAGTAGGGGCGACTATTTTATTTATTATTCTTTTTATGTACTGCATAAACATCCATTTAGACACTGACGCGTTAGAAACGCTACTTGACTGATTTCAAAGCGATTGTAATTCAGTAAGGTACATTTGTTAATCTAATTTTCGGTTTTATGTCATAAAATTTAACAAAATACTCCATTTGTACTACTAACAGGGCCAAAAAAGCCCCATTGCCAAACAGCAATGGGGCTTTTTTATACGTTTGTTATCGGAATTTATTACTTTTTAAGGCTTAATTTATTGCCTTTCAAAGATTTGCGAACATTTGCGATTCGTGAACGGTTCTTTGCACGCGCTTCACCCGTTGCCTGACCCGAAGCCTTATTTGTACGGCTACGACGTAAATGCGACGGCTTTTTACCAATTTTATCAATTAGTACTTCACGGCTGCTTACTTCGTAACCTGGTAAAACAACACGCTTGATGCGCTGTCCGATTAGCTTTTCGATATCGAATAAAGTGTTTTCTTCCTCACGGCTCACAAACGAAATTGCTTGACCCGGCTTACCAGCACGACCTGTACGGCCGATACGATGCACGTAGTCTTCTGCAAGCCAAGGTAGATCGATGTTGATCACACGTGGCAACCCTTCAATATCAATACCACGAGCAGCTACTTCAGTTGCGACCAGCACGCGAACTTTACCTTCTTTAAACTCGCGTAAAGCGCGGCGGCGGTTACCTTGGGTTTTATCACCATGACAAACAACAGCAGGAATCCCGTCAAGATTAAGCTCTTTTACAAGCTCATCAGCGGTTTCTTTCATGTTTACGAAAACAAGTACCTGCTGCCAGTTTTTCTTACCAATCAATTCAGATAAAAGCTCTTGCTTACGGCGCTCTTCAACTGGATAAACAACATGTTGCACTGTTTCTGCAGTACTGTTTGTTTGATCAACACGAATGATTTCAGGCTGCTTTAGTACTTTACTCGCAAATTGTTTAATTGCCGCCGGGAAAGTGGCAGAGAACAATAAGATTTGACGCGCTTCATCACAACCATTAATAACAATTTGCATATCGTTGATAAAGCCCATGTCTAGCATACGGTCAGCTTCATCAAGCACTAAATGCTTAACATTAGCTAAGCTGATGTTACCTAAACGCAGATGATCAAGTAAGCGCCCTGGCGTTGCAACCACGATGTCGACACCTGCTTTCAAATCGTTAGCTTGACCCGCTAGATTGATACCACCAAACAAGCACACTGTTTTGAGTTCGGTGTATTTTGCAAACGCTTTAAAATTATTAGCAATTTGCTCAGCTAATTCGCGGGTAGGTGCAAGCACTAATGCACTTGGTGCATTATTTTCACTAACCGCTGACTCTGATAATTTTTGGATAAGTGGTAAAGCAAATGCAGCGGTTTTACCCGTGCCTGTTTGCGCACTAACAAGTACGTCTTTGCCTTTTCTTACCGCAGGAATTGCACTACGTTGAACGGGAGTAAGCGTTTCGAAATTAAGCTCTTCTAATGCCTGTAAAAGCTCAGAAGAAAAACTAAATGATTTAAAATTCATGCTGTATAACCTGCGGCCATCATATCAAGGGTCGCAAATTATACAGAAAAAAAATGACTTTAGTTAGTTATAACTTAACTAAAGTGCCTTTTAATGCCACGCCAGCAACAAATGTGCCCGCACCACATTGATATTCGGTTTGGCTAACGAACTCACGTTTTTTGTAATACGACTGAATATTTACAACTGCATTCATGCCTTCACGAACAGCACGCTCTTGTAATGCTTTTAAAGCACTAAGCATTACCCACTCACACGCTTCTCGGTCAGTTTTATTAAATGCGTTGGTTTTCTTGTTGGTGATCACTTCACCATAATTGGTTTTAATGCTGTTATGACTTTGATCAGCGAAATACAGCGGAATATCTAACAGCGCTTGTTTCGCTTTGGTGGTTTCAAGTAATGCTTGTACAGGTAGCGTTTGTATATCATCACGTGCAAAACTGTTTGTTGAAAACAAACAAGCCGCTAAAACACATGCAAGGGTCAATAACTTCATTTAAAAATTCCTTCTATAAAATTTCCATGCAACACCAAAACCAACCGAAACATTATAATCTTGCTTCACGAGTGGGCTTGCATCTTGTTGACTGTTAGCAAGGTGATGATATTTAACAAAACCACCTAACCAATACTTTGGTGTGTCAAAATGTACCCCAATTGATACATCAGCGCCAGAAAAACCTGAACGACTTGAGTATGCTTGGCGAGTTTCATTGCTATGTAAGTCACTCACTCCATAGTAGTAATCAAGGTATTTATCGCTAGCAAAGTTGATATTGCCACGAAACGCTAATGAAAATTGTGAATCCGCTTTTTCGATGATCGGCACTCGATAATACACACTTGGCCCATAACGCCAGCCAATATCATCAATACCTGAGAAATCTGTCGCAATGGCTTTGCGTGCAAACAGGCTTAAATACAAATGCTGTTTAGCGTTTGGTTCACCTATTAGGTAGTAATTAAGTGAAGGCCCTAATTCAAACACCCAATCTAGATCATCCATACCTTCTCGGGCTTTGTTGTCTTCACTGTCAACTGCAAGACCTACGTTGGCAGATAAATCTAAATGGAGATTTTCTTGCTGCCACAAAAAGCCAGTGAAGTTATTACGGTCGATGGCCATTTTATCGCTTTGATAACGAAAATAAGGCACAGGCAATAGGTATTGCTCACTTTCATCTGAACCTAAATAATGCGGGATATCTGCATAAAAAAGGCCTGCACCGAACTCCATTTTTGCAGTGCCCTTTTCTACACTGTCTTGTGCAGCATAAGCATTAAAAGTTAGAATAAATAAAATACTTATGATGCAGCGCTTGATCATGCTTGCCACTTTTTAAAAATTAACGAGGTATTTATGCCACCAAACGCAAAGTTATTGCTCATAATGTAATCTGTTTGCATTTCACGGCCATTGCCCTTGATATAGTCTAAATCAGCACACTCAGGATCGACATCCGTTAAATTGATAGTAGGTGCAAACCAACCATCATTCATCATATTGATACTTGCCCATGCCTCAATGGCGCCACACGCTCCTAAGGTATGACCTAAATAACTCTTTAATGAGCTAATAGGTTTCTTGCCAAGGGCATTGAAAGTCGCCAGAGACTCCGCAATATCACCCCGATCTGTTGACGTACCATGAGCATTCACATAGCCAATTTGGTCGGCAGTAAGCTGTGCATCATTAAGTGCCATTTCGATAGCCACTTGCATAGTTTCTGCGGTAGGTTGCGTCACATGTTGACCATCTGAGTTACAACCAAAACCGACCAGCTCCGCATAAATGGTCGCGCCACGGGCTAGGGCATGCTCATACTCTTCTAAAATGAGCGTGCCTGCACCTTCACCAATAACCAGACCATCACGATTTTGATCGAATGGTCGTGGCGTGCTTTTCGCAGCATCATTTTTTGTGCTCGTCGCGTATAAGGTGTCAAATACCGCAGCTTCTGTGATGCATAACTCTTCTGCGCCACCAGCCACCATGGCTTTTTGGCGACCATACTTAATCGCTTCATAAGCATAACCAATACCTTGCGAGCCTGATGTGCACGCAGAGCTGGTAGTGATCACCCGACCTTTTAAGCCAAAAAAGACACCCACATTCACAGGCGCTGTATGCGCCATCATCTGGATGTAACTGGTGGCCGTTACGCCTGTCATTTCGCCGGTTTCCATCATTTTTGCAAAAGCCAATAATGGTGGCGTTGACCCCGTTGATGAGCCAAAAGCAATACCAGTAGAGCCGTCGGTTAGACTTGAGTGCTCTAATAGCCCAGCTTCTTCTAGAGCAAGCTCTGTAGTACGGGTCGACATCATAGCAACACGCCCCATTGAGCGAACTTGTTTACGCTTATAGTGGCTTGGTTTACTAAAATGAGTAACAGGTGCTGCTAGTCGAGTGTTTAGTTCTGGCGCCACATCCCAGTCAGTCATGTACTGGACGGCATTTTCACCTTTTTGCAAAGCGGTTTTAAATTCACCCCAGGTATCACCTAATGCAGTAATGGCAGACATGCCTGTAACAACAACGCGCTTCATTACACCATACCGCCATTCACAGAAATAACTTGGCGAGTGATATACGCGGCGTCATCTGAACATAAAAACGACACAGTACCCGCGACTTCACTAACCGAACCCATACGTTTTAATGGGATCATTTTTAGCATTTCATCAACCGGTAAATCGTCTGTCATTTCGGTTTCGATTAGCCCTGGAGCTACGCAGTTAACGGTGATCTTACGTTTTGCAAGCTCAAGCGAAAGCGCTTTGGTCGCACCAATAATGCCCGCTTTAGCGGCACTGTAGTTAACTTGCCCGCGATTACCGGCAATCCCTGACACTGACGCCATAGTGACAATACGGCCACCTTTACGACCTTGCACCATTGGCATCACCGTTGGATGAACCACATTATAAAAACCGTCAAGGCCAGTACGGATCACTTTATCCCAATCATCACCTTGCATCGCTGGGAACGCCATATCATTCGTGATACCTGCATTACAGATCACCCCATAATACGCACCGTGCTCGGCAATATCAGCTTCAATTTGTTGTTTTGCAAGCTCTCTATCGCAAACATCAAATTGCAATAAGCTAGCATGACGACCAAGCGCACTGATTTCTTCACAGGTTTGCTCTGCTTCAGCCACACCACTGCGACAATGAACAGCAATATCAAAGCCATCGTTAGCTAATCTAAGTGCGATTGCTTTGCCAATACCACGGCTTGAGCCGGTGACTAAAATACGTTTTGTCATTGATTTTCTCTTATAAACTGCATTGGGTCTTGTGGTTGAAACACATTAATTTTTGCTTCTGCTAAGCATGTTTCATCGCTATGTATTTGACACTCAAATACACTTAACCCTGATTCTTCTTGATATAATTTTGTCACCGAGACTTTAAGCGTTTGCTCGTTTTTAAATACCGGTGCATAGGTTTTATATTTGCGCGTACCAATTAAAAAACCGATTTGTACTTCATTTCCTTTGTCTTTTGCCAGCGCACCCGCATAAGCTGCGATAGTTTGCGCCATATATTCACAACCAATATAACTGGCAACCCCATTTAAGCTCTCGTCATAAAACGGGCTTTGTGAACTAATATCCACTTCACAGCAACCTGACTCTTCGCTGTAACTAGATAGGCGATTGAGCAATATCATTGGCTCACTATGAGGGACTACTTGCTCAATTTTATAGTGATTCATTTAGATGTCCTAGTACTACACTGACATTATTGCCGCCAAAGGCAAACGAATTTGATAAACAGGTGTTAATTTCTGCCGTTTCTGGTTGTGTTATTAAGCCAATTTCAGCCAATGATTCGTCTTTTGCAACCTGATTGCATACTAATTGATTAAACTCTGGGTAAGCCAAATAAAGCCAACATAAGCCCGCTTCTAAGGCACCTGCAGCGCCTAGAGTGTGGCCGGTCAAATGTTTAGAAGAGCTCACTTTAGTATCTTTGCCAAATACCTCACTGATTGCCAGAGATTCCATCGCATCATTTTGCGGTGTGGCTGTTCCATGGGCATTAATGTAGTCGATATCTGAAGGCGTTAAATTCGCGTCTTGCAACGCCGTTGTCATAGCAGCAATTGCGCCAGAACCGTCTGCAATCGGTGCTGAAATATGGTGGGCGTCGGAGCTTTCACCACCACCTAAAAAGGCAATGCTCTGTTTTGTATGCTGCTCTTTACTCATAACAAATAATGCTGCGGCTTCACCAATATTGATGCCTGCTCTGTCGCCACTAAACGGCTTACAAATTTCATCGCTGATAGACGATAACGAATCAAAGCCATTAATAGTGAGTTGGCACAAGCTATCTACCCCACCACAAATTACCACATCGGCTAAATCGGCACTGAGTAAGGCGCGCGCACTAATAAGCGCCTTGGCACTTGAACTACACGCAGTTGAAATGCTGTAACTTGGCCCCTTCGCAGCGAGTTTTTTGGCAATATAATTGGCAGGTGCGACGAGCGCTTGGTCGTAATAATCAAACTCCTCTGGCCACTTTCCCTTAGCTGCATGGGCAATTCGACCTCTTTCACCTTCTTGAATTGCAGCAGTACTAGTACCAATCACCACAGCAATACGGCTGCTCGGAATGTCTATGTTTGCTAATGTGTCAGCAATTTGCCCCAGCGCTAAATCGATTAGCTGATAAAATCGCATTGATGCTGTTAATGGCAGTTCATTAACCAACCCCACAAAAGTTGGGCGCTGCTCAAATGCAAGCGACGTCACCTCTGTGAGTGTTTGTTTAGGTTGTAAGCTGATACTTTGCATTGTTTGTTGATGACCAACCCCCAATGCACTAACAATACCTAAGTCGTTAAGCCAAAATGGCATAATCAATTAACCCTTTGAAATTTAATTTTGTAATCTCGCTGAAAGTTTACAAGTTCTGTTGCACCGTCTAAATAGCGAATTTCACTAATTAACTGTTCACCTTGATATAAACGCCGTGTCGAGCCTTGTTCAACCAAGTTCAAACCATAAAGTTGCGAGTTCAGCACAGTAACCGGCCAGTGTACTAGCATGATATCAGCAAGAATATAGCGAGGATCAACCGCGTTGATAGGGAGCATTTTTTCGCTTTTAATCGGCCCTAGTGGCGCTTTTTCTAACTGAAAGATTGGCATACCTTGAGCCGTCATAACAGCCAAGTTAATACCCGTTTCACTGTTTAAACTCAGCTGCGCTAGTAATGTATGCTGCTCATCGCCATGGTGTACTTCCAGTACTTGCTGCCAATTATCGGCAACTAATGACGGCGGTGGATCAAGCAAATAAATCCCTGCATTTGGCGCTAAATCAACACCCGTTTTTACTGCAAATTCACTGGCGCAACTTACCACTAATATGCTCAAAGATAAGAGCAAAGAGCGTGTTAGTCGCGACATAATTCAACCAGTGTATTTAAGCGTTTGTTGCTTTGTTTTACAAATGGGTTTTGTAAATCCCATGCATAACCAGCAAGAATAGCACTGATCATCTCGCGCACTTGTTGGTTTTTCTCACTGTAAAAAATCACGTCCTGAAATGAGCCATCATACCAAGCACTGACGTAGGTTCTAAAGCAATTAACCCCTTGTTGCAAAGGCTCACTGTAATCGTTTTTGAAATCAACTTGCTCACCACGTAAGTAGCTATCAACTAAAGGAGCGACCAATGAGGCTGATTTTAATGCAATCGTCACCCCAGATGAAAATACCGGATCTAAAAACTCACCAGCATTACCAAGTAGTGCAAAATGCTCACCATACAAGCTCGACACATTAGCCGAATAGCCTTTAATAGCACGCGCTTCACCAATAGCTTCTCGATTGGCTAATAACTCACTTAAATAGCTATCTTGTTCAATAAATTCATTTAAACCAGCGAGTGGTTGTTTATCCTCAAGCTGCTCTGGTTTACCAACGACACCAATGCTTGCCGTACCATCACTAAATGGGATCAGCCAATACCAAATATCTTTTTGCTCTGGGTGAACATTAATTAAGATTTTTTCGCGGTCAAACTGTGTATCGCTAATATTATCTTTAAAATGGCTGAAAAAAGCCCAACGTACTGGGAAATTTGATGCTGACTCTAAATCAAGTAAGCGAGGTAATACCCTGCCAAAACCACTGGCATCAAGTACAAAACGCCCTTTAATTTGATAGCCTTGCTGGTTTTCATCCGTAACATCAAGTAAAGCGCCATCCTCACAATCGGTGAACGCTAACACGCTATGTTGGTAACGAATTTCAGCCCCTTGCTGCATGGCACCATCGGCTAAGCATTTATCAAAGTCAGCGCGTTTTACCTGAAAAGTCGTGCCAGGGCCTTCGCTAAATTTCTCGGTAAAATCGATTGTGGTGTGGTCGCCCCGACGCTGAAACGCCGCACCATTTTTAAACTGAAACCCAAGTGATTGTGCCTGTGCTTGCACCGCTTGCTCAAGGCCTGCTTCTGCTAAAAAGCTCATGCACTGGGGTAATAAACTTTCACCAATCGAAAAACGCGGAAAGGTTTGCTGCTCTAACACCACCACATGCCAACCTTTTTTCACCAGTAAACTGGCAGCCACGGCACCTGAAGGGCCAGCACCAATAATAACAACATCAGCCTGTTGAACTTGATTATTCACCTATTATTTTTCCTTATTTTTAGGTAATGCAATACTGAGCGGCGCCAGGATATAGATACAAACTAGCCCCACTAATACCGTTAATCCGAAACTGAAAATGGCCGGCGTTTTCGAAACGGCCAACATGCCAAATACCCACATCGATGATGCCGCTGACAAGCTAATTGCGAGTACATTGCTCGAGCTTAAATTATTGACCTGATAAAACACCAAGTAATCGATTGCCAACGCTAATATCAATAAACAGCCTAATAAATTAAAAATCGACAGCTGAGATTGCAGCGCACTGCATAGTAGCAGTACAGCCGCGGTTGTTAGTACAAGCACTAACGTTTGTTTACACGCCGTTTTAAAACCAAATTTAACGCTAAAGAGTAATAACGCAAAGGTCATCGCAATGGCCAGTGTCACCAGTAACGAATTTGAGTAATGACTTAAACCTTCGCTTATCATCGCGACTTTATCGTAAACAACTAAATCTGGGTAAGCGTTGGCTAAATCCATCAGCTCGGATTTATTTACACCTGTTACCATAAACCAGCTTGCGGTTAGTGTGTTGTTTGAGATCACTTGGTTAGCGATTAACGGCGCTAACGGTGAATTAAGTGCCGCGTTTAAATCAAGCATTGATGTTGGGAGCTCAACGGGCGTCCCTGTCATTTGGCTAACCACACTCATCGCTTGCTGGGCCGAATGCAGTTGATCGTAGTTTTGCTGTTGTAATTGTTTACTAGGCACTAAGTCACTAAGCATCAAGGCACGGCCATTAAGACCGCGAATAGTTGCTTTTAATGCTTCTTGCTCTACTAATAACTGCTGCGCATTATCAGCAAATAAAATCATGATTTGGCCATTATCTTGACCTAATAAAGACATATGCAACGCTTCGTTTTGCATTAAATCAGCAGGACTTGCATTTAACAGCTTTACATCATCATTAATCACAGGGGGTTTTAGTAAGGCAAAAGCACTCAATAACACTAACGTCAGCATACTGAGTGCGACGCGATAATGCGTTAATCGTTTTAAATAACCACTTAAGCAGTTAGCTAATTGATGCGCAGCAGTGTTAATGGTTAAACCAGCTTGCCAATAAGGCAGTAAAATTCGTGTGCAAAGCCAAGCTGTAACTAGCCCTGCAACAACGAACACGCCCACTTGACTGAGTAACTTCACGGGTGAGAAAAACAAACTCGCGTAACCGAGTGTGGTGGTTAGTAACGACAACAACAGTGCCAGTTTAAGCCCTTGGCTAAAACCTTGTGGCTGCTCAGTTAAATCAAGCATGCCATGAAATGCATAATCAATGGCGATACCAATCAGCGTCACTGCAAACACCATGGTTAATACATGGACTTGACTAAAAATACTGATCAGCGCAATGGTGCCACCAATAGCGGCGCTTATCACGGTTACAGAGGCCAGCCACAATGCATTTATCGAGCGAAACACCCACACCACCATCACAATAAGCGCCAGCAAGCTCACCGAACCAAACAAGGTCATTTCAAATTTGGCTTGCTGCGCATTTGCTGCGGTGTGAAATAAAGCACCGGCATAGCGAATTTGTGTATCTGGATAGCGGCCTTCAAGCTCAGCGATATAGGCAACTATCTCATTGCTCAACGCTATTGATTGATTTATTGAAAAGGCATTGTCAGCACTTTGCACAAATAACATTAAATACTCATCACCTTGATAGTTAATGTTAATTCGGCCATCTTGCAGCTCAAATTGCTGCATGTGTGTCATTGCCTCAGATAAGAACCCTGCTGTAGCAAGTGTTGGGTCTTGGTTGATAGTACTTGAAACAAAAGGATCAGCGACTTTACTCAACTGACTAAAGTAATACTGTTGAAAGCGATTAGCATCGCCAATAGCTTGTTTATATTCCTCGGAGACTAAATGCCCGGCGTACTGACCGTAAAATGCTGCCAATTGGGAGATTTCAGGTAACTTAAAACGAGGCTCAATGTGTTTACTCGCCAGCCACTGATGTAAATCATCATAAGCTTTTACTGCATTCTCACCCCGAAAAGAAAAGCTCAACTGCTGTTTATTAGCTGAAAAAAAGTGTTCTTCGACTTGCTGTAAACGCGGTTCTGACTTTGGCAACAAAGCCAAAATATCATTATTCAACGACGGCTGTTTTAGAATAAAAACAACCACTAAGGCGCTAACTAATAGGCTCAGCCAAGCAAGCGTTAGGCCCCATGCTTTCACTGTTTTTGCTCTTTATGAGGGTAAGCAAAGCGTAACACAGTAAAGTTACCATTTGCTTCTTGAAGACGCACACGGCTCACTTGCTCTGCTGCTTCACATAATTCGAACAGACTAAATAGCTGCTTTAGCAAGTCATCTTTAGGCAATAAAGTCTGACAACCGGGCTCTGCATGCTCTGTCATCGTAAATTGCTCAGCAAGTGCCACTTCATCATGCTTTAAAATTGCTTGCAGTAAATTAACGTAAGGCTCTGCACCTTTTTGTAGCTGCGGCTTATCTTGGTCATCCAGGGTATATACTTGCCCTTGCTTGATTAATAGCGTGCTTTTAACCGGAGATTCAACTTGCCAAGTGAGGCCATCTTCAGCAAGTTCAAACGAACCTGATGAAATAAAAGGCTTACTAAACCCTTTAAAATGCTTTTCTTGGCTAAATGTGCCTTGCTCTGTTACTGCGCTTGATGCAAACACAGGAAAAAAAACGAGCATACTCAGTAACAACACGCTTAATCGCATTAAATCACCTTTTGAAGTTTTTCATGGAGTACAGGCGGCGAAACAAACTGCATTTCTTTTTTCTCTATATCAACCGCAACTTGGATAGTCGTTGCTTTGGTTAACTTTTTACCTGTAGCGCAATCAGTGATTACGTAATCGATACGTAATCGTGTTTCATATTCTTTTAAGTAGGCATCAACGCGGATTTTTTGTGTAAACAATGCTGAGCCGACGTACTTAATATGCATGTCAATAATCGGCCACGCATAGCCAGACTCTTGCATTTGCACATAATCATAATCAAACAAACGCAGTAATTCGCAGCGCGCGACTTCTAAATAGCGCGGGTAATTACCATGCCATACCACATTCATTGGATCGCAATCATGAAAAGGAATTTCAATCTCAACATGAGTACTCAACAACGAGCCACGACTATGCATATAAACTCCAACGTTTTGTTTGAATAGCGTCTACCGTAAAGCGAAGAACAGCCTCTAGAGGACGGTCTTCATCAAGCAGCGGGAAAAACTCGCTAATGTCTTGATACATACTTTGTACATCACTAGTTAAACTAGCGAATTCAAGCTCACCGCTATTAATACGTAAACGCAAACCTTGAATACTCGCAAGCAAAGTACTTGCAACCACTTGCTCAGTTAGCTGTAAGATACGCAAACAATCTCGTGCAGCGATAGTTCCCATGCTCACTTTATCTTGGTTGTGACACTCGGTTGAACGAGAAAACACACTTGCTGGCATGGTCAGTTTTAATGCTTCGGCCGTGTATGCACTGGCGCCAATTTGGACCGCTTTAAAACCATGGTTAATGTAGCGACGCTCATCATTACTCGCCGATAGATTAGAAGGCAAACCATTGTTATAGCGCGTATCAACTAAGGATGCGATTTGTCTGTCTGCTAAGTCGGCTAAATTAGCAACAGCGGTTTTCATGCTATCCATTACCATTGCAATATGACCACCATAGAAGTGACCACCATGCAATACGTGCTCACCTTCGCCATCGATGATTGGATTATCATTTGCCGAATTTAGTTCATTTTCAATCATTTGCCTAAACCACGGCAAACTATCTTGCAGCACACCAATAACATGTGGAGCACAGCGAATTGAATACCTATCTTGTAAGCGGTCAGCATTACGAGGGTGTTCTACATGGTTTAGATCACCACGGATCCATGCAGCTACTTGCTGTTGCCCTGGATGTGGCTTCACTGAAAACAAAATATCATCAAAGTGATGACTGTTACCTTTTAATGCAAGGCTTGCAAGGGCTGTTATACGGCTGGTCAATTTAGCTAAGTAATCTGCTCTATCATAAGCAAGACATGCCAAAGCTGTCATCACGGCAGTGCCATTCATGACTGCCAGCCCTTCTTTCGGGCGCAGTTTTAATGGCTTTAAGCCAAGTTCTTGCATCACCTCTAGACTGTTTTTAATTTCGCCTTTGTAATACACATCTCGCTCACCAACCATAGCACCGGCTACATACGAAAGCGGCGTTAAATCACCACTGGCTCCCACTGACCCTTCTTGCGGGATCACCGGTACGATATTGTGATTTAAAAAGTCACGTAATAAATTCAACATCTCCCAGCTAACGCCAGAATACCCTTGTGAAAGCGAAGTTAAACGAGTCGCTAAAATAGCGCGCCCTTGGGCTTGATTAAACACATCGCCAAGGCCGCAACCATGAAAACGAGTAAGATGCAGTGGTAACTCATTGACTAAATCAAGTGGCACTTTTACGGTTACTGAATCGCCATAACCTGTGGTAACGCCATATATCACGCCATCATCTTCAAGCAACTTATCTAAAAACGCCACGGCGCTGTCTATTTTATTAGCAAATTGACGGTCTGATGTTAACGCAACAGCACCTTGCTCTAATGCAATATGAACAATATCTTCGATTGATAAACGCTGTTTGCCAAAAACGGTAGTCGAGTGCTCTGACACCTTAGTTCTCCTTGTTTTGACTACGAGACACTTGCTCGTCATTTTGCCAAAAATCATAAAAATTAAACCATTGATACGGATAGGCCGCAGCATAAAAACTGAGCCTTTGCGCATAATCGCTAACAATTTGTTGTAATGTTTGTTGCCTCGTTTTACGCGGTAAAACGAGTTTGTCGGCGTATTTTTCAAAAATCACGCGGTAAAATGTTTCGCCATTGGGCTTTTTATCTTTTATACAAAACAGATGAAACACCGGGCAATCTAACAGCGCAGCTAAAATAAATGGCCCTTGTGAAAAGGGGGCTGGCTTACCTAAAAAGTCAGCTTCGATAACTCTTCCTGCGGTGGTGGTACTGGTTCTATCACCGACTATCACCACAATTTCACCCTGCTCGACTTTCTCTTTGAGCATAATTGCCATATCTGGGCCAAGATCGGTTACTTGAATGAGGTTTACTGCAACATCCGGATTAATACTTTTCAGTAATTTATTAAATTCTACAGCATGATGCGTAAACACCAATACATTGATTTTTTTACTGTTTCGGTGTTGGCTAAGGGCTCTACATACCTCTAAGTTACCAAGGTGTGAGCCGATAAAAATAGCCCCTTGCTGTTGCTCATCAAGTTGTTTAAACAGCGCTTCGTTGGTGTAAAGAATATTATGTTGCTGAATTCGTCCAAGCCATGCATCTATTTTGTCAAAGGCGCTGTCAGCGAAGCAGCGAAAATGACGAAAGCTATCGCGCCAAGTAACTGCTTTACTATTGCCATTCACTTTACGCGCTTGGGTTAAGAATGCATGTGACGCTTGGCGGGCAGTTTTGCCAGTTAAAAACAAATAAAACACCACCGGAAACAACACCAACCACAAGCCTTTTCGACCAAATACGCGATAACATACGAGCAATATTTGCATGCCTAAGCGATTGCCACGTTCTTGCATTTTTGACCAATGTTTTACAGCCATTAGCCTGCCACCTTACGCCAAAGCAGCTTAGGTGAGCGTAGCAACATGCCAAAGAATAAACGCGTATGCAGCCACGAAATTCCCACGTTATCGTGTAAGGCTCGAAAATGAGATACGCCATTTTCAGGGTAAATGACCTGGGTTGGCAAAAACGTGACTTTAACACCTTGCCAATAAAGCCTGACTAAAATTTCAATATCAAAGTCCATGCGCTTGCCAAGCGTTTGCTTAGCCATTAATTGTTCAACGGCTGCTAAGGGGTAAACCCGAAAACCACACATTGAATCAACAATATCAAAGCTGAGCGTTTCTACCCAAACCCAAAAATGGGTGATGTAACGACTTAAATAACGGTGCTTAGGCACTGAGCTATCATAAATAGGACAACCACTGATCACCTTGTTAGGTGATGCATTACTTAGTTCAATCAACTTACTAATATCTGCTAACGAATGCTGGCCGTCAGCATCAACCTGAATGGCATGGCTGAACCCTTGCTGATAGGCAGCCATCAACCCAGTTTGAACTGCCCCACCCTTACCTTGATTTTGAGCATGGCTTATCAAGGTTAAAAAATCGTACTTAGCGTTAAGCGTTGCAAATACTTGTTTGGCATCAGCGTCACTGCCATCATCAACCATGATTATCGGCAGCTGTAGCTCTTTTAGCTCATCGAGTACAGCAGCAATAGCATGGGTGTGATTGTAATTAGGAATAACAATACAAAACTGGTTCATGGCTTAATCACAAAATACAATTCGACCAGACGCATGCTGGCCTTTTTCTGATTGATAGCTAAACAAACATTTGCCTTTTGCATTGCGCTCAAGGGTGAGGTTTACCGTCATATCAGGGGTTGTTACTACCTGAAACTTTAACACTTCTAAATCTTGTACTAGTTTGCCAAAACCCAAATATTGCTGAGCATATTTTACTGCCCAATCCAGCTGTACTACGCCTGCTAAAATTGGCGCATCTGGAAAGTGGCCGCGAAAATAATCTAAATCAGCCGCAATGGTTAACGCTAAACTCACGCTAGTTTCTGTTTGTGATAAAACGGCCACCTCTGGGGTCACGTTATTCAGGCTTGGCAAAATACTGCTCCAATGTTTTTAAACTTAATTTAGCTTGGCTGTTAAAAGGAAGTGCATCGATGTAGCGCCATTTACGTGGTAAGCAAATACGTTCAAAGCGGTTTGAGAGGTGTGCTTGTAAAGCGCGGTTAATTGCCAATTTACCCTGTTGTTCAAGCTCTTTATTAGCTTCTTCACTGAGTACAACCACCGCACCAATTTGCACGCGCTTAGCTGGAATAACCACCACTTTTGCTTCTTTTATCCAGTCGTGACTTTGCAGATAACTCTCAAGCTCATCTAGGTTTAAACGTTTTTCTTCAATTTTTATCGTTCTGTCTATACGGCCCAACAGTTTAAATTGACCATTTTTATGAACGAGTGCTCTATCGTCTAAAGGGAAATTCGATTGCTCTAAAATCGCAGAATCTAGCATCAAGCGCCCTTCATGATTCAGCGATAAAAAATTACCATTAAACGGCTGCCATGGTACATCAACCGCCGCCTGTGTAACTTGTCGATAAGCAATACCGCCGGTTTCGGTACTACCAAATACTTGGGTAGCCGGGCGAGCTAACTGGTTAAATAAAGTTTCGGCATGTTCATTGTTGAGTGGTCCGCCAGAGGAAAATAACCACTTAATTTTGTCGCGTTCAGGAATTAACACATTATCAGCACATAAACGACCAAGTTGCGCAGGGCTTGAAACGAGCGCTGCATAACGAATATTTTTTAGTCTTTGCGCAATATGTTCAGGATACTGAATTTGTTCACTATCAATTATATGGCCTTTCGCCAACGGCCAAAGTAAACGAAATAATAAGCCGTAAATATGTTGATGCGAAACGGTTGCTAAAAACGTAAACTGGCTGGGTAAGTCAAATGACATTGAAAGTACTGCAAGCTCTCGATTTAATACCCGCCACGGTTTCACTATCGGTTTAGATTGTCCTGATGAGCCTGAAGTATAAAATATAACCGCTGTGTTTGTTGGCCATTGTAAACGGTTAGTTTGCAAAGGCGTGTGACCAAGACTTTGCTCAAGGTTAGTAAATAGCACATCATCATTGATATTGGTCGCATCGCCGGCAAAAAAAGCAGACTGTGCTAGCAATAAACTTAAGGTTTCGTGCTGACCATTAGGTGGCAAAATAACATTATAACCACTACACGCTAAAGCAAATAAGCGCACTGCAAATTGGTAGGTATCAGGGTGGAATAACACCACATGGCTGCCAGCTTTAAGCGCTGTGAGCTTACTTTGATAAGCCGCAATATCAGCAAAAAACTGTGTTTGTGTTATTGGCTGCCCTGCAACAACAAATGCAGCGTCTGGGTGAAATTTCAGGTTACTCGCTACCATTACTTTTAACCTTTTGTCTTACAAGCCATTCCACAAGGCCTAAGAGAGCTATCAAAATATAGGCTATTAATCCGTTGTACAGAGTCCATGTCTGTAACGAAGTAAATAGGCTAGTGTATAACGCAATACTGCCATTAATAATAAAAAACGCGCACCATACTTTAGTAACTTGGCGCGTGTAATTAACCCCTTTCTCATCAAGATCAGGCTCTTTAATTCGAGCAAAACTTTCAATGACTGTTGGGCCACTTTTCAACGAATAAGCAAAGGTTATGGCCATTACTGTATTTATAATGACTGGGTAAAGCTTTAAGCCCAGATCACTGTTAAAAAACTGCGTTGTTGCTAAAGCGATAATAGCCAAAATAGAGGCTGGCTTTATCCATGGCATAGATGTCAGTAACTTCTTGCTAAGTAAAAGCCTTAAACCTAACAATACCATCAATACCAAGCTCACTTGCCTTAATGAGATATGCTGTAATCCAAAATACACAATAAATGGGTATAAAGATAAGCATACGAAGAGCAATGTTGTGGTTATCGCTTTGAGCATAGTAATGTTTATGAAACGAGTTTTTCTACTTCGTTTACAACATCTTGCACAGTACGCACTTGCTTAAATGCATCTGGCTCAATTTTCTTACCAGTGATTTCGCGTAGTTTTACAACTAAGTCAACAGCATCAATGCTATCAAGATCTAGGTCTTGATACAGGTGCGCATCTAGGCTGATATCATCAGCATCGATCTCAAATTCATCTACTAAAATGCCCTGTAAAACGTTGTAAATGTCAGCAGCGGTTTTCATGCTTATTCCTACTTCTAAGTCTGTATTATGATTGGTGTTGGTTAATAAATTCTGCCAGTGCATCTACCGATGCAAAATGGGCTTTTGTTTGTTCTGAGTTTGCGTCAATCTTAACGTTAAACTCTTTTTTAATGGCTAAGCCAAGCTCAAGCGCATCGATGCTATCTAGGCCTAAACCATCAACAAACAAAGGTTGGTCATTTTCAATATCATCCACGGTAATATCTTCAAGATCTAAGCTGCTAATGATTAATTGTTTTATTTTGTTCTTTAGTTCAGTCATAGGTGCCTGAGTTCCTCTGAAAAGTAATGTTGCAAATCACGGGTTAATTGTCGTGCTTGCATGGCGGGTTGTTCATTATTAAATGTGTCGTTAAACGTAAATGGGTCAGTGGCAAAGCGCATCTCAAAATGCGCTTTTGTTGCAGCAACGCAATACCATGGTGTGCCTTTGGTCAAAGTGCTGGGCTTCATACTAATCAGCACTGAGGTAATTGGAGCTTTACAACGCGCAGCAATATTCGCAGCGCCACGCTTAAATTTTAGCTGTTCACCTGGGGTTGTGCGGGTGCCTTCAGGAAAGATTATCAGATTATTTCCAGCAGCGAGAGATGCTTCACAATCATTCAGTAACTCTTGCGGGTCTTCATTACTAATATAACCTGTGCCTTTAATTACACCGCGCATAAACGGATTTTTAAATAAGTGTGCTTTGACCACGCAGTCAGCATTTTTAATCACAGATATCAGCACCACAACATCAATTAATGAAGGGTGATTGGCAAGAACTAATTGCCCTCTCAGGTCATGAAATTTCTGTTTATCTTGCACAGAAAAATGGATAGCACCGGTGTAATGCATTAAGGCAACAAAGAATTTAAAACTATAGTGAACCGTTAAACGGGCTTTTTGCTTACGTTTCGCTTGGCAAGGTTCAAATAAACGTTGTAGAGGCAAAACCAACAAGGTGAGTACAATACCGCCAAAACCAAATACAGAAAAACAAAACCCGGTTGCCAGTACCCGCCAAATTTTATTCAACTTAATGTAAACGTTAGTCGCCATGGTACTGTAGCATCCAAGCTGATTGTTGATGCGAAAGCAGCGATTGTGATCCTTTGCTTGTTAAAGCAGCTGCTAATTGCAAACTCAGTGGTAAACACGAGTCACTTTGAGTATGTTCTGATTCAGGTAGTTTTGTTAATTCAAAATACGGCTTACCGGTCTGCGCTGTTGATAATACGAACGATACACTATGAGCAATTTGTTGCTCGTCGCTAAATGGTAAGTACTCATCTGGTAATACACTTTCGGCATGAGCAATCAAAATCTGCTGTTCAATACCACTATGAACACGCGCAAAACCATCTATCATGGCAGAAATAATGCTGTCTTGGTCACCAGCAATAGCATTCATCGGGGCTTTATTTTTTGCAATAATCGAAAATAATCCGGTTGCAGCATTATGTACACTCAGACCAAATGCGGTCGGAGAAAGAGGCTCTTGTTCGACAAGTGAATGTAACAGTTGCGATGTTTTTGGTAAGTCGCCATGACGCGATGAAAAATTAACAGCTAGCTGCTGATACTCACCTTGCGCTTGATGCATAGTATGAAGCGCCATTTTCATAAATGGGCTTAAGCGGCGGCGCTGCATCGGTGCAACCCAGCTTAAATCAAGGTCAGCAAGATTGAGATGGCTTAATTCTGCTATTTGTTGCTCGGGTGCAACCCATAAACTCAAATTCTCAACAACAAATTTCACAAATATTATTCTTATAACGCCAAACGATTGCTAATTTTACCTATTAGCTACAAAAAAGTAAAACAATGGTGCTTAATTACAGCCGCAATTAAGCACTCATTCATTTTTATCGTAAAATAACGTCTTTTTCGGTTAAAAGTTGTGCTTTTTCACCTACTATATCAGCAACATCGAGTTCGTTAATGTAACCTAAACCGATTTCTTGCTGAGCACTTGTTAGTGGCACATAAGGAAGACGGAACACAGGATTTACCGCGCCTGTCATCATAAGTGCCGTATTGATTGCAATTGGATTAGGCTCGCAGAATAACCAGCCCATAAGTGGCTGTAGTTTTGCATTAAGTGCATCATTTTGCTCATCCATTAACTGACGGAATAAGCCTGGAATAATATTAGATGTAACCGAGATAACACCGTGCGCGTTATGAATGTGTCTTGCATCATGCGCTTCATCGTCATTACCTGACCAACAAGCAATACCTTGCTGTTCATAATGAGCAATACGCTCATTGCCACCGCACTCTTTTACACCGATAAAGTTTTCGTGCTTCGCGAGTGGCTCAATGATATCGGGTGTTAAGTCTTGGCCTGTACGACCTGCTACGTTGTAGATAAACGCAGGACCAATATCAAGTAAACGATTAAAGTGCTCTTTCACACCCGCCAGCGACGTACGTCCGTAATAAGGGTTAATTTGTAGCGCTGCATCCATACCGGTGGCAAAACCATACTCGGTTGCTTTAATCGCTTCTCGCGTATTGTTGCTACCTGTATTACCGACAATTAATAAACGGTCAGAGAATTTGCTAACACTGTGAGCAATTAGCATTAAGTGTTCTTCCCAATTCATTAATTGCCCTTCACCTGTGGTACCACCGACAATAATGCCATCAACACCAGCTGCAATTTGCTGTTCAACAAGGTCGTCATAACATGCAAGATCAATTTCACCATTGGTTAAATAAGGTGTTTTTATAGCGGTGATCAAACTTGCTTGTTTAATTGTTTCTAGGTTGCGCATAACTTTTTTAATGTTTGGAAAATTTGCGCTAGTTGTATCACAAACACAGGCATTTTCCGAGTAGTGTGCTGCAATAAATAAAAATACTTGAGAAAAAATCAAAGTTAAGCCAAAATAAAATACTGTATAAATTAACAGTGTTTATTGTGAGTATTTGATAATGCAACTTTCAAAATTTTTGGCAACCTACTTTTATACCACCGAAGAGCTGTGCCATACCCTCTCAATTGATGAGGAAACGCTATCGGCATGGCAACAAAGTAGTTTATTTCCAAAGCCGAGTTACTGTTTGCAGAGTCAATTAGAATGCAGTTCATATTCGGGCATTTATCAATGCGAAGAATATCAAGACTATTACCCTCGTGGTGCCACTAGTTGGGGGCAATTAATTATCAAACATGACATAAGCTCATCCTGCCAAGCGTTTAATTATTTTGCTCAGCAATATTCAAATCAACTCAGTAAGCTTGCTGAGCAAGGCTTTGCTATCGATGAAGAATTATTTGGCAGTGAAATTGACGAGCACTTACAGCAAGTTTGGCAGCAGTTTTTATGCAGTAAATACGGTGTGCTAACACAAAATGGCTTAGTTGAAGAAGCCGTACAGCTCGATGTGGCTAAGTTATTGATTGATGATATTACTGAACTACGCACTAAAACAGGTTTAAGCGTGGAAGAGCGCCAAAGCTTACATAAAGCGCTCAAATTAATGAACCGCGCGTTAAGTCATGGAACGGGCAACGAAGGTAAAAACACCTTACGCCATCGTTATATTGATGACGTAGTGGCAAAGTACGATCTATCGGTAAAATAACCTCTCATTTTTGCGCTTAAAATGAAGCGAAACTGAATGACCGCACAAAGTTACAACAGTGTTTATTTTGTTATAAATAGGTTAATACAATTTGCTACCTTTGTTTTGTAGGTTTTCATCTGCTTGATCGATAGATTGGTCTGGTTGAGTTATTGCTCTTGTCATATTTGTTATTTTAACAGCTAGCAATAACTCCTTTCTTCCAAACTAATTACATCAAAATAAAGGATGAAAAGATGAAACCTTTTCCAAGGCTTGGTCGCTTAAAGGCGACCTACTTAGCCATGCTCGGCTTATCGATTGCCCAACCAGCAACCGCAGAAGAATCATTTGTTACACAACAAAGTAAAGCGGATGCCCTTACATTCACTTTGATCACTGGGGACAAAGTATCGGCTGTTGTCAATAAAGACGGCAAGCTAGGCGGCATTCGATTAGTGAATGCAGATAGTTCAGATACATTCACCAGTATCTTTAAACGTGGTAACAACACCTATGTTGTTCCAAACCATGCTCAAGCCTTAGTTGATTCAAATGCGATCGATTTAGAGTTATTTAACATTAATAAGTTATATGAATCGGGTTACGATGATGCATCAACCGACGCGCTCCCCGTCATTGTTGAATACCGCGACGGCACCCTTGCAGGATCTGCAGTCCCAGCAACGCTTGCTGGTATGTCATTAACCGGTGAAATTGAGCTAATCGACAGCGCCGCATTTGCAATCAACAAAGACAAAGCAGCGCAAACTTGGCAAACCCTGGTTGCACAAGCTGACGTTGAAGGTATTTGGCTTGATGCTGTCGTTCATGCTCACAAGGTTACCCAGTCAGAAACACTGACTCCAACAGTCTCACTAACCGGCGCATATGGTGAGTCAGCGATTAACTATAATGGCGAAGGTATTAAAGTTGCCGTACTTGATACAGGCTACGACACCGAGCACCCAGACTTACTAGGTCGTGTCATTGCATCACGTGATTTTACGTATTCGAGCAACGGTGTAGATGACTTAAATGGTCATGGAACTCATACAGCCTCAACCGTTGCAGGCAATGGCCATGAGTCAGCAGGCAAATGGGTCGGTGTGGCACCAGCCGCCGATTTAATTATCGGTAAAGTACTTGGTAATACTGGAGGAGGATCAACCTACGGTATTTTAAATGGCATGCAATGGGCGGTGCTTTCAGAACAAGCTGACATTGTAAATATGTCATTGGGTGGCACAGCAACAACCTGTAGTGGCCCATTGGTTGAGATGGTTGAAGCGCTTAGCGATAAGGCTTTATTTGTTATCTCTGCGGGCAATAGCTTTACCCGTGAAACGATTGGTTCACCGGGCTGCGCGCCAAGTGCATTAACCGTGGGTGCTATTGATCGTGATGGCAATACGGCGTCGTTCTCTTCACGCGGTCCATCGCCAGATGGCCACTCAGCAAAACCAGATATTGCCTCGCAAGGTGTCTCTGTGGTTGCCGCGGCTTCTGGTGGCTTAGGTGATACGGCCTACCGCGTGTATTCAGGTACATCAATGGCTGCCCCGCATGTTGCCGGTGGTGCTGCAATTGTAATGCAAGCTCGCCAAAACCTTACGCCAAAAGAAATTAAAGACGTGCTTACATCATCTGTATTTAGTAGTGATTCTCACGTCCTTGAGCAAGGTGCCGGTGCCATGAATATCGACCGTGCCATTGACCAAGCTATTGTGGCCCCTGCAAACCGTGAACTTGACTACTTTGATAATGCCAATAGTGCATTTACCGAAACACAGATCACGTTAACAAACACCTCTGATGAAAATATTAAATTAAAATTGAAATTAGATTTAATCGGTGAAGATGGCAAAACACAATTACCGGCGACCTTGGCAGGGTTAGATGTTAAATCTGTGACAATCCCAGCCAAAGGTGTTGCTCAAGTCCCTATGTGGATTGACCCTAGTGTGGCACTTAATAACAGTGCTTATGGTGCAATTACAGGTCGTATCACAGGCAAAACCGTTGGCAATACCGACCAACAAGTGACTGTGCCAGTGTCATTTTGGATTGACCAACCTCATTTTAATTTAACTGTTAACCTGACTGATCGCTGGGGTAATCAAGCAGGCTCTCCATCTAAGCTTTACTTAATAAATGAAGAAGATGATTGGGGCAGTCTTGTTAGGCTCACTGGCGGTAAAGCCAATATCGATGTACCTGCTGGTTACTATACGTTGATTGCTAACATTATGACTTACGATAATCCGCAAACCAGCTCTGGTTTAGTAGAATCAGCGGCACAAATGGCTGTATTAAATCGTAAGATTGATGGCAAAACAGAGATTAACTTTGATGCACGTAACGCTCAGCCTGTTACCTTTAAAGCTGACCAGCCTCTTGATCCACAAGGTTATTCGTTTGGCTTTACTTACGCGATTGACGATCAAGAAGTTGCGAAGCTTGCAGCTATCGAAATGGCTCCTGATTACGTAAATGATATGTATGCATGGTCACAAGGTCATGACGATCGCTTTCGCTCATTTATCACCACCCGCGCGGTAGCTCCAGAAACAACCGTCACTATGCAAAACGGAGTTGAACTTGATTACATCAAACAAGGTTTAGCACTGTCTTTTCATGGTGAAGGCTCTGCAGAAGTCGTGCCTGTCGGTGATGCTGGCTACAGCACTGATTGGAGTCAATTTGAGTTAGACGGCAAAATTGCGCTTATTACTAATCCTAATTACCTCACGTCTTACATGGTCGGTAATGCGATGAAAAATGGCGCCAGTGGTGTGATCTTTTATCGTCCTGGTCGTGGCGGTCGATATAAAGGGACAATCACAGGCACACCAAAAGTCCCCGTGATTGGTATTAGTACCGAACAAGGTGAAGCCTTAATGGCAGAAATCGAGGCTGGCAACAATATCGTTAGCTGGTCTGGTATTGCGGCTGAACGCTCACCTTATGCTTATTCAATAAACCATATTGTTGATGGCCGAATTCAATCTGGGCAAATCAATATTGCTGAACATAAAATGCATAAAATAAGTGCGTCTTATCACTCGCAAAATGATGAGCGCCCTGCATGGACTGATGTTATGGCAATGACCAACAGTACCGGGGAGTTCTACTCAACAGGTAGCTCACAGTTAATTATGTTACCTCATCAGCGTGATGAATATTACACAGCAAGTACAAAAAATGCATGGACGAATGTCGTTATGCCAAACTATCAAATTCAAAGTGGTGGCGCTTATTTTGATGGTCCACGCGCAATGACTGAAGGTGCTGAGCAAAACACCACTTGGTTTAAAGGTCCACGTGCTGGTAGCTTGGGCAGCAGTGGCTCGGCGATTATTAGCCGCGATACCAATGTTCTTTACTTTAACCTTGCCTCGTTTGGCGATGCCGCAAACCATGATGGTATTTTTGGCTTTATGGGTAGCTCAGCCTTTGGTTTAAAAGTAAATGGTGAGCCAGCATCTCCGTATCAAGGTACGTTAACTCTTGAGCCGGGCTCTCATCAAATTACCTTAGAAATGCGTTCTTATGCCCGTGGTGTTGGTGAGCGCTCTCCAATAAATGATAAGCTAGGTTCTCTTTACCAAGGTTTCTATACATTTACGGCTGACGAGCAACAACAAGGTGTTCAGCCAATTTTAGTGCCTATGGTTGATTTACCGGTTGATATTAATAACAGCATGAAAGCGGGTGAAGCGGCTCAAGTTAAGTTAACGGGTTTACTAGACGGTGTAGGTGAAGTGGCGCTGGCAGGTGTACAGTTCCAATATGCATACGGCCAAGAATGTACGATTGCTAACGTGCCTGCTTATATCTATTGCCCTGTATCAACGAAGTTCTCAAGCGAAAACTGGTTAGATGCACAAGTTGAACACATTGACGGTGAATGGGTAGCTACGATCCCTAATACTGGAAACGTCGGTGACTTTGTCCATATTCGAACGATTGTTTCAGATTATGGTTCAAGCCAAGCAGAGCAAATTACCATGCGAGCTTACATGTTAGATTAATTAGTTAGCGCTAATCAGCAAAGCCGCCTTCGGGTGGCTTTTTTAATGTAAAAACAACTTGATCAAGTATTAAGAATCTAAATGCTCGTACTGACCACGATACACTTCGAAAGTCTTCACAACGGTGTGTTGCTCTTTACTTAGATTATCAAACCAGGTATCGAAACGCTCATCATCATCTTGTTCACTCAGTGCTAAATACTGTGCTAACAACTCAATAATATCGTTGTGAGTACACGACAAGGTGTCTACATGACTAGCTAAAACAGAGTGGTCTTTATCGCGAAGCGTGTTCATTACATTTTGATCTAGTTCTTCACGGCTAGTTTTATCATTCACTTCCATATCCCTCTTTAAAATAAGCACGCATACCTAGTTATAACAGCCTTATCGACAATATCCAGCTTTTTAAATCTAACTGCTTATTGATTGCTCAGCTTGTACAAAATTAAGACAAACCAATATAAATAAGAATCATTTTTATCTTGACCCAAACAGTCAATCACCCTATGATTGCTACATTATCACATAACAAACAGGTACATTATGAAGCCAAATATCCACCCTGATTACCAGCAAGTCGCGTTTCATGATACAGCGGCAGACAGCTACTTTATTATTGGTTCGACAATTAAAACTTCGCGCACGATTGAACTTGAGGGAAGAACCTACCCTTATGTGCCAATTGACGTATCAAGCGATTCACACCCGTTTTATACCGGTAAGCAAAAAGCCGTTGCAAGCGATGGCCGTGTTGCTGCGTTTAATCGTCGTTTCAAAAACTTAGCTAGCAAGTAGTTGCTATTAAGGAAAGAACATGAAAGTGTTAAGTTCATTAAAAAGCGCGAAGAACCGCCCGGGCTGCCAAATCGTAAAGCGTAAAGGTCGTGTCTATGTTATTAATAAAGACAATCCGCGCTTTAAAGCCGTTCAAGGTAAAAAGAAAAAGCGTTAAAAAAGGTGCCTAGGCACCTTTTTTAAATTAAAGTAATTTTAACTCAATAACTTACTTACCAAATAGCAATTCCCAAAAACCTGGCGGCTCATGTAGCTCATGGTATTTCTTACGTAGCTCATCAATAGATTTAAGCGGCGCTTTTGCAGCTTCAAGGCCACGGGTCGTTGCAAGTTGCTTAGCTTGCTTTGCTTGATTTATGACTTTATCAAGCCCTTCTAAAGACGCCGTTTTATGCTGTTTAAAATCAGCTGTTTTGGCAGTCTCTAACAACTCAATAAATTCATCGATAGCGGTATTAAAGGTAGCTAAATCAGTTGCTCGCACTGAGTTTTTATAAGCAAGCCCCATGTTTTTCATATTGGCCTCAAGATCAATATCGGAGGCGGCACTCAAACTAGAAAAAAACAGCAAAAAAATGACAAGAATTAATTTCATAAGATACTCATGTGTAAAACCTTGTCGCCATTATAAACCGAAAAATGTCACTGGCCTAATACATGAGCTTCTCTTAATTTTCACTAAAATAGTACTATCTAGAAAGCGCATCAAAGAACAATAATTATCATTTATATTACATCAATAATAAATGGTGACAGCACTAACTTAAAACCATATAAATTCATAAGATATTGTAATAGAAAAGCTTATTTATACTACAAATTGCTACGAAGTTTTTATTTGCATAAAATAGGAACAATGATAAAGTGCATCACGTTAACAATTAGAACACTTAGTTAACACCCCAACTCAGGGATAAAACAATAAAGTAACAGGTGAAACAATGATAAAAAATAATTATTTAGGTGCTAGCATAAAGCTTGCTCTATGCTCATCGGCACTTGCCATTTCTAGCCAATCGTTAGCTGCTGAAGAAGAAGGCGCAAAATCAATTGACCGTATCGAAGTAACAGGGTCACGCATTTTACGTGAAGGTGCTATTGCCCCTGCTCCAGTTACAGTGATAAGCGGTGAAGACTTAGTTAATACTGGCGCGGTTAATATTGGTGAGGCACTAAATAAATTACCAGCACTTGGTAATACTTATTCACTATCAAACTCAGGCCGTTTTATCGGTACTGCGGGCCTTAACATTCTTGATTTGCGTAATATGGGCACAGCTCGTACACTTGTTCTTGTCGATGGCAAACGCCATGTTTCAAGTTCTGCTGGTACTCAATCAGTTGACACCAATACAATTCCAAGTGTTTGGGTAGAGCGTGTTGAAATTATCACCGGTGGTGCATCAGCTGTATACGGTGCCGATGCTGTAACAGGCGTAGTTAACTTTATTCTTAAAAAGAATATCGAAGGCTTAAGTGTTAGTGTTACCAAAGGTGCCTCTGAACTAAGTGATTACAAAAACGAAAAAGCAACGTTTTCATACGGTACAAACTTTGATAATGACCGCGGTAATGTTGCCTTTGCTGTTGAATACTCAGGCCAAAATACATTAAATGCGCTTGATCACCCGTGGACTGATGGCTCTTTCTTTAGCTTGCGTAACCCAGCTCAAAATGAAGAGAACAAAGACGATCCAAATTTCCCTGATAAAATTTACACACCAAATGCTGGCTATTATGCGATTAATAATGCAGGTGTTTTTGCATCAAGCAATGGCTATGTTAACTCATTCAACCCAGATGGCAGCCTTCGTGACATTTATATAGGTGACCGAGTAGATGGTCTTGCATGTGCTGACTGTGATTCATTTAACCTTGCTCAATTCAATGAAATTCAGCCAGAATTTGAGCGCTACAACGTAAACTTTAAAGTAAACTATGACGTTGCTGAAGATATGAATGCTTATTTCGAAGCAAAATATGTAAACAGCGAAGGCGAAAGCATTGGCCAGCCAGCATTTTTCTTCTTTAACCCTAATAACAGCATCAAGATTGACAACCCATACCTTGACTCAAGCGTTAAAGATCTAATGGAACAAGAAGGTGTTAGCTCAATCATGGTTAACCGTATGATGACAGATTTAGGTCGTCGTATTGAAAACAACACACGTGAAACAACCCGCTTTGTTGCAGGCTTAAGAGGCACAGTATTCAATGACTGGGAATTAGATGCATCAGTTGTTCATGGCCAAACTGACTTAGAGCGTATTAATGGCGCTAACATGATTATGGCAAACTACTACAATGCTCTTGACGCAGTTGATGATGGCGAAGGTAATGTTGTTTGTCGTAGTGAAGAAGCGCGCGCTGAAGGTTGCGTACCAGTAAACATCATGGGCTTTGGCGCACCAAGTCAAGAAGCGATTGATTACATTAATACAGTATCAACAGGTACTTCTGAAATTACTCAAACAGTAGTAACAGCATCACTTGCAAACTCAGCAATTTATGAATTACCAGCAGGCTATGTTGGTTTTGCTGCCGGTGTTGAATACCGTAAAGAAGAAAGTGAAACTAAAGAGCCTGATAACGCAGTAGGAACGTTCTTTAACGCACTTGGTGAAGACAAAGGTGATTTTGATGTAAACGAGATTTACTTTGAAGCATCAATCCCGCTACTAGCTGACTTGCCACTTGTTCAAGACTTAGTACTAGATACAGCGGTACGTTATGCTGACTATAGCACTATTGGCGATGCAACAAGCTGGAAAGTTGGTTTAGATTGGACTGTGAACGATCAATTACGTGTTCGTGCAACACAATCTGAAGCACTACGTGCGCCAAACATTGGCGAAATTTTCGGTGCAGCGAGCCAAACATTCTACAACGTTGATGACCCTTGTTTAGCAGATAACCTAGATGATTTACAAAACTCAGAAGTTCGCCGTGCAAACTGTGCAGCATTAGGTGTTCCTGCTGGTTTTGAATCAGATTACGATTCACAAACGCTTGAAGGTTTAGTAAGCGGTAACAAAGATGTTAAAGGTGAAGAGTCAACCAGTACTACAATTGGTTTAGTTTACCAGCCATCATTCCTAGAAAACTCAGTTGTTACAATCGACTATTGGAAAATTGAATTAGAAGACGCTATTACAACGATTGCTTCTCAAGAAATTCTTGACCGTTGTGTTGACGCTGAAGGCGGTATTAATAACCAATACTGTAATCTAATCACACGTGATAGCAGCTCACATGAAATTACACTTATCCAAAACTCGGTATTAAACGTTTCTGGACAAGAAGTATCAGGTGTTGACTTTGAGTTAGGTTATGACTTTGATGCTCTAGAAGGCAACTTCTCTACACGCTTAATTGGTACTTACCTAATTGAACGTAAAGAGTTCCCATTCCAAGACGAACCTGAAGATTACATCGAGTACGCAGGTACAACGGGTGAAGCTAAATGGCAAGCTAACTTAACTATCTCTTATAAGCGTGATGGTTTCTTTGCAACCTTTGATACACGTTACCTAGATGAAGTAAGCCTTTACACAGACCAAGAATTAGAAGATAACCCGAATCCAAACAGCTTAATGAAGTTTGGTAGCTATGTTATTTCTGACGCAACCGTTGGTTATAACTTCGAAAGCGGCTTTGGTGTGAAAGTAGGTGTTGATAACATCTTTAACCGAGAGCTTCCATTCGGTACAAGAGGCACAGGTTCAGGTAGTGCAAGTTACGACAACATCGGTCGTTTCGGCTACTTAAGACTATCTTACGATTTCTAATCGTTAAAATTTGATTCTCTTGGGGCTGCACTTTTGTGCAGCCCTTTTTCTATCAGATATAAAAACTATCCTATTCCAATCATTTACTTAAAACCCACCAATTCACGCTATACTCTACCCTATCGGCCTTTTAACTTAATAAGACTATGCTCAAAACGGTATTTTTCATTATCTGTCTATTTTGCTTACCGAGTGTTGTTGCCAAGCAAAGTATTATTTTTATAAATCCAGGTCATGCTGATACCAATGTCACAGGCCCTTTTTGGTTTGAAGTATCGCAGTTGATGCGGGACGCTTCCAAAGACTTTGATCTCGATTTAACGATTCATTATGCCAACCGAAATCATATTGAAATGAAGTCATTAGTGGCTAATGCGATTAAAGCAAAGCCAGATATGCTGATTTTAGTTGATGAGAAAAGTGTGCTTACCCAACAACTTTTAAGCTTAAAGCACATCTCTACGCCCATCTATTTTTTACTTAACCGCCCATCAGAACAAGAACTAAACCGTTTGATTGATCATGGTATTAATATCGCAGGTAGCGTTGTGCCCGATAACAAACAAGCGGGTCAATTATTAGCTGAAAAACTGATTGAAAAAGCTCAGCACACGGCGAATATTCTCGCGATTAATGGTGATTACACCACCCATGCAGCACTTAATAGAGAGCAAGGTTTAGAGCAAAGTGTTCAAACGCATGATAATGCTAATATCACCGCTAAAACAGTTGCCAACTGGTCAGCAACACAAGCGTATCGCCAGAGTCTTGGCTACTTTAGCCATCAATCTAACATCAATATGGTTTGGGCTGCCAATGATGCCATGGCATTAGGGGCGATTGCTGCGCTTGATGAGTTAAATAAACGCAAAGATGTATTGGTTGGCGCAATAAATTGGCCACTCAGAGTTGTGGCAGAAAAAATAGACGTCACTATCGGCGGTCATGTCACACTAGGAGCTTTAGCTATAGTAAATGTTCATGATCTACTCAATAATTACGCAACCGGAACTATGCATCATGAAGTGGCCATTTTCAGCCAACATAGCGAACAAACGCTTAAGCTAGTTGAACAAATTCACAGTGATAACTTAGCAATTAACTTTCGCGTTTTCAGTAATGCGAATAAAAATGCCCTTCCCTTCAGTGTTGAATCACTTATTTTAGAGGCAACAAAAAGCGCACTGTAAAGGGCGTTGACAGTGCGCTTTTAAAGAGTTTTAAGGTTATAGTGATTGTAAAAAGCTAATTAACTGAGCTCTTTTTTCACTGCTAAGCTCTGTAAATTCACGCTTACTTTTTTCAGCTTCACCACCGTGCCATAGAATCGCTTCTTCTAGTGTGGCTGCGCGCCCATCATGTAAGAAACCTGCGGCTGGGTTGACTGTTTTCGTTAAACCAATCCCCCAAAGCGGACGCGTTTTCCACTCACGGCCTGTTGCCATAAAATCACGACGGTTATCTGCAAGCTCTTCACCCATGTCATGTAACAACATGTCGGTAAATGGCCAAATTTCTTGCCCTTTTACAGCCGCAGGCGCTGCAATACCGCCCAACAATAAAGCGGCACCATTTGCGGTTACAAAACGGGGCGTATGACAACCAGTACAGTTTAATTCGTTGAATAAACGTGCACCGGCTTTAACATCTTCGTCGGCAACATTACGACGAGCTGGCACAGCAAGCGTTTCTGCGTAAAACACGACCGTATCAGAAAACTCATCACTGGCTTCTGGCAATCCTTGCTCATCAGAACCGGTATCTTGATAGTTAGTACGAGATAAATAACTTTCGTGCATTAATGTATTAGCAATGCTTTCTTCAGGGAACAATGAGTTGGTTACCCCCATGTCACCACGCAGTGCACCTAGTGATTGCTGTCTGACTGATGGTGTACTGGCTTTCCAACCAAATCGTCCAAGTGATACAGGGTTTTCATCACCCGCTTTAGCCTTAACAGCATCAAATACCCAGTTTGCTTTACCTGAAATTCCATCGTTGTCGGCATCATCAACATCTTCAAGCGCTAGAATATCTTGCTCTTCAATCGCTTCAAGCAATCCAAGACCAAAGACAGGCATGCCATTACGGGCACTAAAACGTACATCTTCATTGGCAAGGGCACTTAAACTGAAATTTTCAGGTGAGTCCCATGCATTGTCGATAGTAAATACCGGCTTTTTCAACGTGACAGTACTTCCATCCGGGTAGCTAAACTCCGTGTAATCATAGCTTAGATATACATCAGCTTGGCCACCAAAATTATGCGTTTGCCAGTCTTCACGGGCTTGTAAAATCCCCCGGTGAAAGAGTTGATCCCCAAACCCTTCAACGCCTGTAACCTGACAAAAATCATTGATACTACTTGGCACTTCACATACGCCATCAGCTAAGCTAACGCGTAAAAAGATCCCTGCATCATTCGCTAACTTCACAGTTTGCTGTTCAGCGGTTGGAACAATAGTGCTTGGGCGACCATCTCGTTGGTGACAAGCATTACAGTTATTATTATTAAAAACAGGTCCTAAACCATCGAGTTCCGGGTGTGCATCATTCGGGGCTGTCGTAAAGGATGTTTCAAAATTAGCATCGCCAGTTAAGTGAATATCGAGTTCTGAATCACTTAAATTAGGCATAGGTGTAGAGAAACCATGGCCTGAATTATTGGTATCGAGGGCTGTCGCTTCACCAGCCAAGGCAACGACATCAATATAATTTGGATCAGTTTCGCTGCTTGTTGGTGGTGGTGTTGTCGTTTCGGTCGCGCTTTTATCGCTGGTTTTACTTCCACATGCCACTATAGATATGGCTGTGAAAACAAATAGAATTGGTTTAATTGCTTTTACATTCATGACGGTATCTTGTAAAGAGGGGAAGCAGGTGCTTCCCCAGCGATTATAAATTCCACTCTTTGATAAGTGGCACAACTTCTTCTTCAAGGGTCGCTTGTAATTCACCTAGCGCATCAATCGCTGTTTGAATTCGAACGCGACCAGCATCATCCTTAATCGCTTGTCTAAATGGCATATCATCTGCACCTGCAATGGCATCAATCGCTGCAATCGCTGCTGAAATTTGAGTTTCAACTTTCGCTGCTAGTTCAGCGTCACCGGCATTGATAAATGCTTTAAGACCTGGGCTGTCGTTTTCATCGCTGAATGTGCCTAAAAACACATTTTGTACACCAACAATGTTGTTGCTAAAGTCAGTTAATGAGTTCCAGCTATATTGTGATTCAACCAATGATGTATCAGCTGTGTCTTTGCTAGTACCGAATGGTTCTGCAATTTTACCGTTACCTACCTCATCAACAATACCGATAACACCATTGACTAACTCTTCAATAACACCTAACTCAGATGAGTATTTATCATTGCCCGGTGTTAATAAATAATCTTTATAAGCAGGTTCATCATCCGCATTTGCAGAGATAACCCATGCATCAACAAGGCTTTGTGTATGAATATTAAATACTTCAGCACATGCAATTAAGTATTCCATTTCACGCACAGTCATTTCGTCAATTGACTTATCGTTATCTTCAACGCCATTACCGAATAATAAAAACTCCATGGTGTGGAAACCTTGTACACCATCGTCAAAGTTCTTCACATTATCAGCCGAGAACGTTGTGTTACTTGCAAGTAGTGCTTCTAAATCAGCGGTATTCAGTGGCCAAGTATCAAGATGTGGATCAATTGATAAACTATCAACAGGACCAAAGATATGCGACTCACCTTGCTCCCAGAATACACGTGCATCTTTCCAAGCTTGTTGAGCAGCAGCCAGCGCAGCTTCGTTTTTGTTTTCTAATAATGTGAGTGTCGCGTTATGTAGAACCGTCGCCTTGCTGTTTAGCATTTCGTAACCATCCACAATCACTTGCTCAGTTACGTTTTCAATTAAATCAGTTGCATCATAGCTAAAGCCTGTTACTTCAGTAACGGGTGTGCTTGTGTCTGAAGAATCATCCGAAGAAGACGAACAACATGCAACAAGTGTTGACGCTAAAATGACAGCTGTGATGCTGTTTAATACTGTTTTCATCCCAAGGTTCCTTTATAGTTCTGTTGAAAATTTATAGCCAAGAGAGGCGCTAAAGTGAGTCGTGTCATCGATATCGTCTTGTGCGTAATAACGTTGACCACCCTGAAGTTTTAGAATTAAGTTTTTGTTTGGAAGGTAATTTAAACCAAAGTTAAGCTCACGAATGTCGTAACGATGGATAGCCGCACCACTGGCCACTTCAAGCATTGGGTTGGCATAATCAAACGAGGTAAATACATACAGCGGCGAAGATAAATCAAACAGCCCCTGCATATTATATGCAGCTTCTACAAATGCAGATTCAGCTTTACTACCAAGCTGTGCAAAGCTTCCTGGACGTAGACCCGGCGTTGTTTTATTCGCGGCAGTGATAGCAACTGAGTCCTCTAACTCGCCATATAAGTACTGACCACGGAACACAAGATCATCTAACGTCCATGCACCATGTAATCCGAGAATAGACACGTTTCCATCCGCATCAAGTTTGCTCTGATTGCGACGGTTATCTGATGTATTTGCCGTATAGTAACTAACACCAAAGCCTTTACCAGCTTTAACATTGCCATAATCAAGGCGTAATGTGAGCGCTAAATCATCTGCGGTGTTTTCTTCAAAGCGTTGCTGTGCACCACCCGCGACCCAATTAGTCGAACGGAAGTATTCAGAGTTAAGACCCGTCGTCACCAATGTTTGCAGTGTAAAGTCAGACCAACGAGAAATTAAGTTAACCCCAGTTTCATGCCAAACTTGCGGGATCATAGTTGCCTCACCCCAATGGCGAGTCGTGGTAAAGTATTGATCTGGCTTATTTAAGTCTGTGCCTAAGCCTACCGGAACATATATATGACCAAACTTGACTGTAAAGTTAGGGTTATATTCATATTCTAGCTGTAGCTTTTCGACAATAACTTCACCACCCGCTTCAACTTCTGATTCAAATTCGCCAAATTCTTCAAAGCCGTCGTATTCAAGCGTGGTACCTGTACCACCATGTTCATACTCAAGTTCAAATTCGACTTTCCATTTATCATCAATTTCATATTCGAACTCAGTAACAACACGCTCTAAATCTGTTGTGGCGCGGCGCTCTGGAGAAGTATCTTGAACGTTGTCAAACACTTCGTCACTTTTGTAAAGCAAAGTACCATAGCTTTTGAAAGTAAGTTTTGACTCTTTTTTGCTTACCGCTGTAGCAACGGGTGCTGCCTGCTCAGTAACAATTGGGGCTTTTTGTTGCACTACAACTTGCTGGGTGTTTTTTGCTTCTAATTGACTTTTTAAATAATCAATCGCTTTTTGTTGTTCAAGGAGTTGTTGTTGAAGTTTTTCGAGTTGAGCTTGCATGTCATCATTTGCAACACTGTAAAGTGGAGTCAAAACCAATGACACAGCGAGAGAGAGTACTGCTTTCTTCATTGTAAAACGCACCTAAAATTAAAAGCAGAATGATAATAGTTGCCTTTTACATTGTAAATGTTGTTAACTATATTTTTTTGAGAAAAAAGGTAATTTAGATCAAATAAGTCTTATTTACTAAGATAATTTCACTAAAAATTAGGATGGAGTGATAGATTGGCACCCAAAAAGGTAGTATTGTACTACAATTGAAAATAACCTGTTAACAAGTAAGCCGAACTGATGTGCTTACTTGTTAACGACAGGATTTGCACTATCTAAATGATAGGTTTATTTATTACTGAGCCAAACTGCTTGATATGGGGTTAGCGAAATTGTTTGTGTTTGCTCAGTAATTTGCTCACCGCTAATTAAATCTCGCCATTGCTCGGTACCAATCAAATTTAAGTCGGCAAGCGTAAGCGTTTGCGGCTCGTCACTAATGTTATAAACACAAAACATACTTTGCGAACGGTTGATACTTTGTCGCCAAAAACCAAAGAGCCCTTCGCTTAAATGTAACGTATATTGCGTCGCATTAGGGTGAAATGCACTTTGCGCCTTACGAATAGCCATTAGGTTTTTCATCGCTTTAAACACAGTACGATGATGGGCATTTTCATTACTCAGCTTTGCTAGTAAATCTGACTCTTGCCAGCGGTGACGGTTAATCGCTCGGTTATGTTGGCTATTTTCAAAGCGTTCATAATCATTGGTGGTACCGAGTAAGCTATGAATATACAAACCTGGAATACCTTCAAGCGCAAACATAATGGCATGCGCACATAAAAAGCGCGCAACACCCCATTTATCTGGGCCTTTATGGGTACCTTGCAACGCATCAAATAAGGCAATGTTTAACTCATAAGGGGTATTAGTGCCATCTGGGGCGGTACGTAATGAGACTTTACCGCCATATTTAGCCGTAGTATTGACCATTTCGGCAATTTCACTTTGCTCCAACAAGCCTTCAACGGGGCGCAAGCCAATACCATCATGTGAAGCTATAAAGTTAAAGTATGCCGTCCCTTCTTGAGGAGGTGGCATACTCATCATCCAATGTTTTAATGCGGTACTGTCGCCACTGAGTAAGGTATGTAATAACAGCGGTGGTAATGAAAAGTTGTAAATACAATGCGCTTCGTTGGCATTACCAAAGTACGATAGGTTTTCGCGGTTCGGGATATTTGTTTCTGTGATAATAATCACATTAGGCTCAAAATGCTCAATAAGGGTGCGAAGCAGCCTGATCACTTCGTGTGTCTCAGGCAGGTTAATGCAGCGGGTATTGAGTTTTTTCCATAAAAAAGCCACCGCATCAAGGCGGAATATACGCACACCGTTATCTAAATAATGACGAATAATGCTGACAAATTCATTGAGTACATCTGGGTTAGCAAAATCAAAGTCGACTTGGTCATGACTAAAGGTACACCACACATGTTGCAAACCGTCTTTAGTTTCAACCGCCTGTAAAAGGGGTGATGTTCTCGGGCGAACAACTTGCACAAGGTCATCACTCTGGCTTGCCGTTTTAAAATACCCTTTTCCCGGCTCTTTGCCCTGAATAAAGTTTTCAAACCAAACGCTGCGGCTAGAGCAATGGTTGATCACCAAATCTGCCATCAACCTAACATCCGCTGAAATATCACGGATATGTTGCCAACTACCTAACGCTTCATTCACTTGCACATAATTCATTACCGCGAAGCCTTCATCTGAGCTATATGGGTAAAACGGCAAGATGTGCAGTGCATTAAGTTCAGGTAAGCATTGGTTTTTTACAAAGCGATGTAATGTTTGCAAAGGCGGCTCTTCAGGCTTAGCAACGGCTTCATCCGTATTAGCATGACGAATAATCGAATCACCATAGGCAATTAAAATCATGTCTTGCTCATCCCAACGGTTTTTATGCGGCGTTGGGTCTCGAACAGGATCATCACCTAACATGGTATCGATTAATCTATCTGCGAGTTGTTCAAGCGTTGTTGATAGCTCAACCTCGCCGTAGATGCAGCTTAAATGCTGAATAACCCTTTGTTGCAAAAGCTCTAAAGTCACGTGCCTTCCCCGTTAAATATATTCTTTGTTATCAAGCTCTACGGCTTCTTCTAAGCGAGCAAACACCTCTGGCATTGCCGAAGCTACTCGGTTCCAACTCGGCACAAAGGGTGCTTCCATTGGATTTTCTAAAAAGTGCTGACCTGCATTCATAATATTTTGAGCAAACATTTCAACGGCTTTTTCTTCATGATGAATATCAAGTGTTAAGCCATTCATTAACGCATCGTTGTGATAAGTTTCAATAAAATCGAGTGCAATACGGTAATAGGTTGCCTTTAATGAGCGAATCGTTTCTGTCGTAAAAGTCACCCCTTGGGTAGCCAGCTTCCTAAATAAAGCTTTGGTGATATCAATCGACATTTTCGACAAGCCCGCCGCTTGGTTTTCTAGCGATAAGTCTTGGTGTTTGTGATCATAGTTATCAGCAATATCTACCTGACATAAACGGTTATGCGAGTAATTACGATACATCTCTGATAGCACGCCAATTTCTAAGCCCCAGTCACTTGGAATACGAATATCATTAAGTACATCGCGACGGAATGAAAACTCACCCGCTAGCGGGTAACGAAACGAATCCATATATTCTAAATAATCGTTGCTGCCTAATATTGTTTTGAATGAACGCAATAACGGCGTTACTAGCAAACGTGACACGCGACCATTAATTTTGCCCTCAGCGGTTCGCGGGTAAAACCCTTTACAAAATTCATAGTTAAAACGAGGATGAGCAACAGGGTAAATTAAACGTGCTAATAGCGCTCTGTCGTAAGTCAAAATATCACAGTCATGCAGTGCAATTGACTCTACTTTTGAGGTTGCCAACTTATAGCCCATGCAATACCAAACATTGCGACCTTTACCTAGCTCTCGTGGCGCAACGCCCAATTTTTGTAGTTCTTTATCAAGAGCTTGTAAACGCGGGCCATCATTCCAAAGTACCTTATGAGGCTGATCAAGCTCCGCAAAAAACTGCAGTGCATGGCGATATTGGCTTTCATCAGCGCGATCAAGGCCTATGGTAATTTGCGATAAATAAGGCACATGTTTCAGCTCAGCAATAATATTTTGCAGAGCGGGTCCTTCTAACTCACTGTAAAGCGAAGGCAAAATCAGGCCCATTGGGCGTTGTTTTGAAAAGCCCAACAACTCTTTTTCTAGTTCTTCTACTGGGCGGTCAGCAATATTGTGTAAGGTCGTGATAATGCCATTTTGATAAAAATCAGCCATGAGATTGCTCCTGTTTTGCTGCAAAACGCGCTTTGATGATAGTTAACGCAGAAACTTCTTGAACCCAACCTGCTGGGGCTGGTTTTTCGCTGAGCTGCCATGCTTTTTGTAATATTTGTGATTGTACTTGGCTGCCAGGGTTATTGATTAAAATAGCGGTGTCGGCCGCTTTTAGCATGGCTACATCGTTTTGACTGTCGCCAAGCGCTATCACAGTAAATGGATTGCGATAGGCTTTTTTGAACTGATTTAACAGCCACTTTTGTGCAAGTCCTTTATTGTTACCTTTGGTTAAATGGATAAAACGCCCGCCAACAAGCACTTCGTAGCCTGCTTGGCTCATTGCATCTATCAAGACCTGCTTTTCTTCATCACTGCCCGAAAAACAAACCGGATCTGAGTACTGTCTTTGTAGCGCCAATTCACTTTTATCGACGGGGAGTCCTGTTAACTCGGCTATTTCTTGTGCACTAAATTGGCTAAATAAGCGTACACAATGACTAAATTGGCTCGCATATTGTTTAAGATCTTCATGCAATTTATCGGTACTTTGCGTCATGGCAAAGCGCCAATAACCTTTATATTCATCACAGCCAATCGGCTTTACTTTGAAATAGTCTTTCGGGATATAAACAGCCGCACCATTTTCCACAATAAAGGGCTGGTGATGATCCAAACCTTTTTGAATATCAGTGACTTCAGCAAAGGTTTTGCTGGTGTTAAAAATGACATTGACACCGGTATCATTCAACTTTGCCAAAAATGGTTTGATCACCTCACATTCGTAACTATCGTGATCGAGCAATGTGCCGTCTAAGTCAGTAAAAATAAGTGGCTGAGCAATCTGGTCAGCGAGAAGTTCCATCTTGGTGATATCACGCTCAGTATCGAGCAATAATAACGCATCCACACTGTGCGCAAGAGTGGCTAAATTTTCCCGCGTAATACGTTCAAAATGAGAGATAAAACGCTTTAAACTCACTTCATCAAACGTGCCCTGCCCCTGGCCTTTTTTGGCAATTAGTTTACGCTCTTGCTCTAAGCGCCACGTATACACATCTTCAAATGAAGGCGCTTTTAACATAATGGTGTAATCGGCCATTGCGAATACATTTTGATATTCATTCGCTAAGCAACTATTTACGCAGCGACGCCAAATGCCGTCGGCATCTTCTAGTTGCTCTAATTCATTTACCGGAGTTTGCAGTTGATAAGGCTGCTGAGGAGTACTGGCTACACACCAGCCTTCAAAAAACACGATATCAATCGGCTTTTGATTACTAGACCACTGGTCTTTTGGCACCGGATCATCAGTTAGTTTATCAAATTGAGGTAATGGCACATCTACTTTACCTGCCAACAAAGCTGATAAGGTTTGTTCCATTAATTGCGTATCATGCGTACCCGGTACACCACGACTCGCAAACAAAGGATGAACATCTTTAGCAAGCTCATTGCGTGCATCACGACTTAAATAAAAGTCATCGATTGATAATGACACGCTATTAAATTCGGTATTGCTATTAACCCAGGTCACTAAGAAATCAGCGAGGGTCGTTTTACCTGAGCCTTGGCAGCCGTTAATCGCCACCAGCATAGATTGGCCGGTCATTTTTGCGCTTAAGATATCGTGCGCGAGGGGTATAAAAAACTGCTCACTTAAGTATTGATACTTGAGTGGTAACTGATGCTTCGCTAAAAACGGGGTAATATCCACAACATTTGCCTCTTGCATAATCGCTCCTACCAGTATGACATAGAGATAAATGCAGTTAGTAGACCAGTTTTATAATTCCTTATTTTTTAAATGGTTACAAAAAAAGCGCATATTTAATGCGCTTTTTTGGTGCAATATTCAAGCAGTTTTTAAGTTCTAATCAGCTTGTTGCACTGCTTTGGGGAGAACAGCATTTAAGATAATCCCCAAAATTGCGCATAAGCTCACACCTTGCAAACTAAACTCATCACCACCGATATGCATGCCACCAATACCAAACACTAAAATCAGTGCGATGATAGTCAAGTTGCGAGGCGCGGTAAGATCTTCACCTGATTTAACTAAGGTATTTAAACCAACAACGGCGATAGAGCCAAATAGTAAAATCATGATGCCGCCCATCACAGGAACCGGAATAGTTTGTAAACCCGCGCCCATTTTTGCCACAAACGCCAGCACAATTGCGATGATTGCGGTCCAAAGCATCACGCGAGGGTTGAAGTTACGTGTAAGCATTACCGCCCCCGTTACCTCAGAGTACGTTGTATTCGGTGGACCACCAAAAACCGATGCCGCAGAGGTTGCTAAGCCATCTCCCAGTAAAGTGCGGTGTAAACCCGGTTTCTTTAAATAGTCTTTACCTGTTACTTGGCTAATAGCCATCATGTCGCCAATATGTTCAATTGCTGGCGCAATGGCCACAGGCACCATAAATAAAATAGCCTGCCATTTAAACTCAGGATAAGTAAATGCAGGTACCGCAAACCAGTTTGCTTCGGTGACCGCATTAAATTCAACAATACCTATAAATAACGAAGCAAGGTAACCTGCTACCACACCAGCAAGAATAGGAATAAGTTTAAATACACCTTTACCCCATACCGCAAAAATCAGCGTAACCAGTAATGATAAACCAGACACCCAAATTGCTTGCTCATAAGGAACTAATTGTGCACTGCCATCCCCTGCTTTACCCATTGCCATATTCACAGCGACGGGGGCTAAGGCTAAACCAATCACCATAATCACAGGGCCAACAACCACAGGAGGTAACACTTTATGCAGTGCATTCACGCCTTTAAATTTTACAATTAAGCTAAGCGCAACATAGCAAAAACCTGCCACCATTAAACCGCCCATTGTTGCGGGAATGCCCCACATTTGTACCGAGGCGATAATAGGTGCAATGAAAGCAAAAGACGATGCTAAAAAGATAGGAACTTGGCCTTTAGTAACCACATGAAACAGCAAGGTTCCTAGGCCTGCGGTAAATAAAGCCACATTGGGATCAAGGCCTGTTAGTAACGGCACAAGTACCAGTGCGACAAACAGCATTTGCGCGCCAGTTAGAATAGTTTTTAACGAAAATGTTTGATGATTTTCCACGTGAGCGCCTTACACTGTGCCAAAAATCTTGTCACCGGCATCTCCTAAGCCTGGAATGATATATCCTTTTTCGTTTAAGTGACTGTCTAAAGAAGCTGTGAAAATTTCAACATCTGGGTGGGCTGCAAGGGTTTTTTCTACGCCCTCTGGTGCTGCCACTAATACAATCACTTTAATATCTTTACAACCTGCTTTTTTAAGCATGTCGATAGTTGCAATCATTGAACCACCGGTTGCAAGCATTGGGTCAATAACAAGGCTTAAGCGCTCATCAATTTTACCAACCAGTTTTTCAAAATAAGGCACTGGCTCCAATGTTTCTTCGTTACGCTGAAGACCAACAACACTTACTTTTGCAGCAGGTAATAACTGCATTACGCCATCCATCATACCAAGGCCGGCACGAAGAATAGGCACAACAGTAATTTTTTTACCTTTGATATGTTCTACATCTAATGTTGAACCATCCCACCCTGTGATTTGAACACTTTCTAATGGGAGGTTTTTTGTTGCTTCGTAAGTAAGCAAAGTACCTACTTCAGACGACAGCTCACGAAAACTCTTAGTACTAATACCTTCTGCACGCATAAGGCCAAGTTTGTGTTGAACTAACGGATGAGTAATTACATGGATAGACATAAGTAGAACCTAAATGAGATAAATTACGCCTATTTTAGCGCAAAATAGTCTTCTCGACTGCAAAAAATGCATGTTCACCGCATTAATTCTTTGAATTGGTCTAAAATAATACTAACAGTTGCAAATATTAATTTTTTTGCAACAACACGCACCGGCAATATTTAACATTTTATTTATTTTGGGCCTGCAGTAATGAAAACGTTTATCTTCACCTCGATACTACTTTTGTGTATTTGCCTACCGGTCCACAGTGAAACTCTCGATATTCAAGTTATGGCAGACTTTGTTCCCCAAGATGGCGGTAACCCTGAAAATGAGGCCACCACGTTTTTGCTGGCTGCCGCAGCTGAATTAGGCGATGAAATCAGCCTGCATTTTATACCTGCAAGCCGCTTAAGAGAGTGGCAGCAATTAAGCAAAATGAACAATGTTTGCTTGTACAATAAATTAAAAACCCCAGAGCGTGAAGCTCATTCTGTGTTTAGTCAGTACCCTCTGATGGCATTTCCTTCAAATAAACTGGTGGTATTTAATAAGCCCACCATTCCAGACGCTATTACCCTACTACAAGCTATCTATTACTATGACTTAACAATTGGCGTCACCAAAGGCCGTTCATACTCAGAAGAGATTGATAAGTTTGTCCGTTTAAATGATGAGCACTTTTTTATACTCGATGGGGCAACAAATGCACCAAGGCTCGGACAAATGTTATTTCAAAATAAAATTGATGCCGTTTTAGAATACCAAACTGTATTTAGCAACCGTTATAAACGAGCTCCGGGACTGAGTAGTATTCGTTATATCAGCCTTAAACCAGAAAAAGCCGCGGTGTTTGGTTATATTGCATGCTCACCAACAGAGGTCGGAAAACAAGCAATTGCGCTGTTCGACAAAGCGCTTAAAACAGAAAAGGTACGCACTTTAGTTAGTGAGCGCCTAATGGCGCTATTTCATGAAGGTGAAAACACACAAATTGTAAATGCCTTCAATGCAGCGTTTGAGCACTAAGCTGATAAAATCTGCTCCATAACCCAACTTGTGTGTAGTGCGCTCTCACCGGTTGATGGGTGTGGTTGCTGAGCATGAAAATAGTTCGCCATATTTTCAACATGATATTGTTGAATATGCGCAGGGTTATCAATTACGAGCTGTTGTTTGCCCTGTGCGTTGTTAAGCACAATCGGCTTTTCATCAAACACACTAAAGCTAAGCTCGCCTTCACTGCCGTAAATCATCACATCATCAAAACGGTTTGCTGAAGCAAAGTTCCAGCTCCCGGTGCCTGTAACACCAGATTGATGCTGCCAGTGCCCAGTAATAGCATCGAATGCTGAATATAAGCCTTGTTGATTAGCACATAAACCATGCACCTTACTAAAGTCACCTAAAAGGTAGGCAAGTAAATCAAGACCATGGCTGGCTAAATCGTCAAAGTAACCTCCTCGTGCCACGTTTTGCTCTGTACGCCAGTTGTACTCACCCGATAAATCAAGGGCGTTAGGAGCTTTACTTAAATGCCAACTAACATGACGAGGCTTACCAATGGCACCTTGCTCAAGTAATTGTTTAACGTGATTAAAGCGTGGTAATGAACGGCGATAATAAGCCACAAATAACGGCTGTTTAGCCTCTTTAAACGCTGCGACAATGTCAAGGCTGTCTTGATAACTTGGCGCCAGTGGCTTTTCAATACAACATGGTTTACCTGCCGCAGCAACCTCAAGAGCATACGCTTTATGGCTATCTGGCGGCGTGGCAATATACACTGCATCAACACTGGTATCGTTAATGAGTTCGCTTGGCGATGCGAACACCTTTGCGACATTATGGCGTTTAGCGTAATCATGGGCTTTTTCTAGGTCGCGGCGTGTCACCCCAATAAGCGCAATACCTTCTGCTTGTTGATAAGCAGGGCCGCTTTTCACTTCGGTTACAGCACCACAGCCAATAATGGCAAATCGCATTGGCTTATTCATTGCTAATCCTTTATTTTTAAGTACGTTACAAATTGCTGCTGCATGTAGCCGTTTATTTTTGCATGTTCAGGGCACCAACCTGCTAAAAAACGATAAAAATCGCTCCATGCGTAACACCAAAGCGCTCGCCAACTGCTAACAACATGCGCTGGGTTTACATTCGGTTGATAACGTTTTAGTGCCTGTGTGAGGGTGTCAAAATAGCGATTTAAATAGTCATCGGCAACTGATTTTAATGCCATATCATCTAAGCAACTGCCTAAAAAATACATCACATCAATCACCCCAACTCCCTTGCCAACATATTGAAAATCATAGCCAAGAACATGCTGGTTTTTTGGCGCAATCGCAAAATTGGCAAGCTTAGCATCACCATGAATTAATGTTTGGTAAGGTGACTCATTCAACACAGTATCAATAGCGTGTGCCTGCGCTTTTAAGCTTAAATCGCTCATACGCTTTAGCTCATCGGGCCGCGTTGCTAAATGCCAATAACTACCTCGCGGCCAAAGGCCATCGGCAGAGCTTGCTAAATGAAAAGCATGAAAGTGTGCAAGCCAGTTTATAATTGCTTCAATGTCGTTGTGTCTAGCACTTGCTTGCTGGTAGCCAAGCGCACTGAAGTCACTAAATAACAGCGCTTGCTTACTGCCCTCTTGTATTGCATCAATACAGTGGATAGCCGCAGCTTCATGGGGTAGTTGCTTAGCGTAATGCCGATACCAATTAAATTCGACTAAGTAAGATTGGCGCTTTCTGGCAAGCGCAAAATCACTTTGTTTTATACGACTATGATTGATCTGGCTAGGCACTTCAATCGCTTTAATTACCCTAGCAGCACCATTCATTTGGCAACGAATAATCTCACCGCATCCACTCCATACTGATGCAGCTTGCTGTAGCTCTGTAATATTTGAAAAGTGACAAGTAACAAATTGCCTAAGATCCATAACGCTCTGTAATTTATATAAACCGATGGCAATGGTAGGTGATATTGATTTGTTGTACAACGGCCTATAGGCAATAAAAAACCCGTGCTAAGCACGGGTTTTCGAAGATAAAGTCCTAATACTGCTCAGGACTTGCATTGTTGAATTACTCGTTTACCACACTCTTAAATGGGTTTACTGGCTTTGCATTGTCATCTAGTAAGTTCATATCAAAGTCAAACTCATCAACACGAATCGCTTTTTCACGTTTCTTGTTGTAATCAATTAGTTTTGCATACTCTTCTTCGTTGATAACACTTGCAACAAGTGCATTATCTAGCGTTTCTGCAAAACGAACGCCCGGCTTAATAGTTTTAGCACGCAGTGCTTTTTTAACTTTCTTAAGTAAGTCAAGGCACGCCATTTTCGCTTTGTACGCTTGCTCATTGATGTAATGACCATCACCTTCAATTGGGTTGACCAAGTGAGTGATTTGCGCTTTAAATGCGGTATCCATTTGCGCTTGAGTCGCAAGTTCACGAATTAAATCATCACTGATCTTAGGCATCTTCATTGAATAGTTCATCGTAATGAAACGCATAAACTTACGAGTACCACTTGCAGGGAAGTTATCTAAGAACTTATGCAATGCTTCTTCAGCGCTTTGTAGTGCAAAGCGAGTCGCATAGTGGAAGTAAGGCGCAGCTTGCTCACGTTCACTGCTTGCTACTTTTTGCTCGTAGTATTTAATTGATGCCATCGCCGCATACAAGAAACTCATTACGTCGCCTAAACGTGCAGATAACATTTCTGCTTGCTTAAGTTTGCCGCCCAGTACCAATAACGAGAAGTCAGCGTAAACTGCAAGTTTTGCAGATAGTTTGTGCGCTGCTTTTTCGTAAGCACGTACTTCTGGTAGTGATGATTTAGCACCCGCAGTAAACGGTAATACACCTAAACGGAAAGCACGTAAGCTGTTAGCTACGCTGTAACCCACTGTTTTGCGTAAAATGCTGTTGAATTCTTTATCTGCACTTTTGTCTTCGCTGTGGATAGACTCAACCATAGATTGCAGGTAAGGGTGACAACGCATTACACCTTGACCAAAAATCATTAGGTTACGAGTAAGAATGTTTGCACCTTCAACCGTGATTGCGATTGGTTGTGCAACATAACCACTTGCTAATGTATTTTGCGGACCATTTTGAATCGCTTTACCTGCTTGAATATCCATTGCTGAATCAAGCACGTTACGACCAATTTCTGTCATATGGTATTTAGCAATTGCAGTGACTACAGATGGTTTTAAGCCCATGCCTAAACCTTCTGTTGTTAATACACGCATCGCTTCTTGAAGGTAAGTTTTACCCGCAATATCAGCTAGCTTTTCTTGGATGCCTTCGAATTGACCAATCGCAAGACCAAACTGCTCACGTACTGCTGCGTACTCTGAAGCACCTTTAAATGCTACTTGTGATGAACTAACACCAAGCGCCGGTAACGAAATACCACGACCTGCACCTAAACAGCTAACCAGCATTTGCCAGCCACGACCGATGTTCTTTTGACCACCAATGATGAAGTCCATTGGTACAAATACTTTTTCACCGCGTGTCGTACCATTATAAAAACGGATACCCATAGGATCATGACGATTACCAAGTTCAACACCTGGGTGATCTTTAGGAATAAGCGCACAGGTAATACCTAGGTTTTCTTTGCCACCTAGTAAACCATCAGGGTCAACAACTTTAAATGCTAAACCTAACACTGTCGCAATTGGCGCAAGTGTGATGTAACGTTTGTCCCAGGTAATTTCTAAACCTAACACTTCTTCGCCATTGAACTGACCACGTTTAACAACACCAATATCTGGAATGCCACCAGCATCCGAACCCGCTTCTGGGCTAGTTAGTGCGAAACAAGGAATATCACGACCATTTGCAAGACGTGGTAAGTAGTGATCTTGTTGCTCTTTTGTACCAAAGTGAAGCAATAACTCACCTGGGCCTAATGAGTTAGGAACCATCACAGTTACCGCAACCGCAGAACTCTTCGTCGCGATAGTCGCAACGATTGTAGAGTTTGCATAAGGGCTGAATTCTAAACCGCCGAATGATTTAGGAATGATAAGCGAGAAAAAACGCTCTTTTTTCAAGAAATCAAGAATGTAGTCAGGAAGATGAACACCGTTTTGAATTTCAGAATCATCAATCATTGATAATAATTCTTTCACTGGGCCATCTAAGAATGCTTGCTCTTCAGCGCTCAGCTTAGCTGCTGGAACGTCACGAAGTGCATCGAAGTCAGGTTTACCTTGGTAGATTGAACCTTCTAACCAAACATCACCCGCATCTAACGCTTCTTGTTCTGTAATTGAAATACTAGGTAATACTTTTTTTAATTTTGTACGTAAGCTCATAATAAACTCATCCGACCAGATAGTAATACCTACATTACGTCATAAAACGAGCAATAGATCAATTGGTCCAACCAGTTTTTTTAACATTTTTTTATATTTATTTTTTCTTTGCACGCTAAGCACTTGAATACAATGGGTTTACACGTGTACGCTCAAACGCCTTTTTTTATACCGAAATGGTTAACAACTAAAGGCTGAAAACAAAAAGCCCAACTAAAAAGTTGGGCTTAGGTATAAATACTGAAGGAATGGCTTATAGCTCATCTTCGATAGGGAATAACGAAATAAACCACACTTGAAAGCGTCGCCACGAAGACGTTTGTGGTTCCTCATCAAACTGCTCATTACTCACGGTATCGAGCCAAACTAAGTCATTATCTTTAAGCTCGACTTTCCAGGCATATTCAGGCATTTGCGTATCAACCCAGTGGGCCAAAAAGCGGCTAAGTTTTTCGCTTTCAATTAATACGCCCATCTCGGTATTTAAATCAAGCGAGCGAGGGTCGAGGTTCATGGTGCCCACAAAAATCTTTTCATCATCAAAGGTCATGGTTTTTGCGTGTAAACTTGCTTGTGATGACCCGGTTACTTTACGCCCTGCTTTGCGCTTAATGGCCATTAAGTCACTGGGTTTTAACTCCCATAGCTTAACCCCACCCTTTATAAGATCTTCTCGGTACTTTTTATAACCAGCATGCACCGCAGATACATCGGTAGCAGCTAAAGAATTAGTCAGTACAGTGACATCAACGCCCTGCTTTGCCCAATTGGTTAGTAATTTAACGCCCTGCTCACGAGGAATAAAATACGGCGACACAATAATTGCTTTTTGTTTCGGCTCGCCCATTTCTTTAAACAACATTGGCGACATATTGGCCGATTTTTCACTGACGTCGTTCATCACCTTATCGGGGTGATCATAAAACAACACAGACTTTTGCCAATCGAATTCTATTTCATCGTGCAACAAGCGTTTTACAAAGGCGCTTTCGCGTAACTGCTCAACGTAATTACTCTGCTGATTTTGCTCAACATAGGTCGATAAGGTGTTAGTGATATCAATAAGTGATTGCTCATCACGTTCACCGTGCAAGTCTTCAACAGGGTAAGACAGCTGATGATTCCAATATAAATCAAATGCTTTTGATGCCTCTGGCACAATCTCGCCAACACTCATCACATCTAAATCAATAAATTCAGAATGATCTTCAGCCGAGAAATACGCATTACCTATGTTGCGCCCACCGGTGATAAAAATCCGATTATCAACAATAAAGCTCTTGTTATGCATACGTCTTGAAAGCTGGCTAAAGTTGGTAACAAAACCGAGCGCTCTAAAACGACGGTTAGGAAATGGATTAAATAATCGAACTTCAATATTAGGGTGAACAGCCAGTGCAGCTAAATCAAGCTCACTGTCGGCTTGCGATAAGTCATCAAGCAACAAGCGAATTCTTACCCCCCTATCTGCGGCTTTTAATAAAAAGGCCGTAAATAAAATGGTGGTTTGCTGCCTGTGGTATAAATAGTACTGCACATCAATGGTGTGCTCTGCAGAATCAATGAGTGCCAACCTAGCTACAAAGGCATCGACCCCATCTGCTAAAGGATAAAACCCTGATAACCCAGGATGATTATTACCCACTGCATCTCCTATGGTACTGGGTGTATCCGCTGCAATGGCATAGCTTGGTTGAATTGACTCTCGTGAAGGTAACTGCGCACAACCCGCGGTGATTAAAATGAGTACTGCACAAAAAAGTGATTTTGAAGAGTCTATTATCATGGCTTCCTACCAATGACCGTGTGATACACGTATCTGCTTTGTTATAACCCTAATAAATGAAGGGGTTAAAAGCAAATAAAAACTCGTAAGTATGGGGGTAAATTAGAAGAATTAAACAAAGGAAAAATAGTTAAGCAAACATGCTTAAGAGCAAGTAATTACGCTACTTGCTCAGTGATATCTGCAATTTCGATCAGTTTGCGATTAAGAATTTTTTTACAACAACCACAACACTTGCCACACTGGCTACCCACTTGCAGTTCTTTTGATAAATCGCGCATCGTCATAGCGCCATCATCAATTGTTTGTTCGATTTTTTTATCAGTCACACCATGACATAAACAGATATACATGAATGCAAACCACTCTCATTTCTCTTGATGGTCTGCATATTAATCTAAACGGTAATAGTTCGCAATAGTGTTATAGGCAATATTTGCATAACTTTTATACCAAAATCTCATAATTAGCACACAGCTAAAAATTTTCCCTTATGATTTGGGCAGTTAGTTAAAGGCGAGCAAAGAAAAAATTTCTAACTTTTTTGAGGGGTGGTTTGGAGTTGAAAGAAGGGCTTACACACAAATACAACCCTTACCTTCTAAATTGATATAAAAGTAACTTTAATGAACCCACATATTATTGACTGCGGGAACATCTTAAGTACTACCCCCAAATAATGTGGTACTACATCCAGAACCATGAAATCCCACACGTTTGCCTGACGCATAAGCAAATAAAGCGAGTGATAACATTTCATCTTTTGCCGTTGCTGTAGGTGGAATGTATACCCTAAAAGTAGCTGTACAATTATCTAGATTATCCAAATCACCAGCGATGTAAATTGATATTGCACCACTTTCATGAACAAACACTCTTTCAATTAAAACGCCCTGACCGTTTAATGCCGTAATGTACTTTGCTTCTGCTGAGCATACAGTTAATAAAAGCGCTAAACATAATAATAAATTTCTTTATTAAAATATCCTTTTCTATTAAAACCACTATTTACAAGTTAAAAACTTCTTAAACTTAAATATATTTATCTGATAATTTATATTTAGTCTTTAACCTCGAGATACACTCACTCGGTTTAAAGGCAAAGTCACTACTCTGGTTTTTTATCGTTACATAATACGCAATGAAATCACATGAAACTAAAACAGCAGCTAAATCTTCATCATTCTTGAGCGATAAAGTTAACCTCGCCGTGGGTTTATAAATGTAAGGTAAATTTAAGTCTATTTTTACAGTTTCTATTGTAAGCAGTATCTCGTTAGCAATAGCAAATTCCGCTTGATTATTCATGGCAATTACGCTTGCTCGCAACATTGCAAAATCAAGGGCTTGAGTTGAACTTATATCGCCATTGCCTTGGTACGTAACGCGGTACTCACCATTAGCCAACACTTTATCGCTATAACCACCACGAAGGCCATCAGGTTGATATGAAACTGTATTACAGCCTGTTAAAAGCAAGCTAGAATGAATCACTAAACCAAGGGTTAAGCAATGAAATAATCGTATCATATACTAAATACTGCCCCTTAGTTTCCTAACTTTGGTCACATATCCCGACGTATACAAAACGTTAAATAAATCACTCTTGTATGCCACTAACAGGGTTAAACTCTTGCAGCAATGTAAAATCAGCATCATCTGTATGGGTTGAGTGACTAAATAACAGTTTACGTAACTTAATTTGTAGCTCTCGTTGTTCACCTTGATCACTATTGAACTCTGTGTCATACGCCTTTAAATGCACTACGCCATTAGCTAATTCATTCACTTCTAACCAAGGCACACCGTTTAAAGCAGACTTTTCAAGATTAACCGCTTTAAAAAATGCATCCCCTAGCCACATTTGCGCGGCTACCCCTTCTATATAACCGTGTTTAAATCGCCAATGACCTGGATTTACTCGGGTATCAATAATTGTTTCATCTAATGGCGGTGGCAGCCCATTGCCTATTTTAGGTAAATGCTCATGAGGCCAACCGCTTAACTCATAACCCCATACTGAATCATCATTTTGTTTCGCGTCATAATCTTGGTCCATCAAACGCGCCATTAAGAAATTAGGATGATTTAACAATGGCTCCCACCAAGAGTTTCGGGCCTCAATTAAGTTATCAAAACCCGTAATGATTAATTGATCTATGTGCCAATCAAAAAGGTGTCCAAAATTAATATAATGCGTTGCCTGTATATTTATATCTGGGCTCGGATGCGTAATTGAAAAAATATCAGAATTTTTAATATCTTTTGCTTTGCTTTTAATAAAGTTTTCAACTTTTATGGTTGTGCCTTTGTTGATATTAACTAACTTAGTTAACTGCTCATGCTGAATGAGGCCGTTGCTTAAATCAGCCAACTCCCAAAGCGCTAACGCTTTGGGAAAGCTCTGGGGCAAAAAGTTGATATTTAAATATAAACTCATTGACCTGTGTACTCCTTAATCACTATTTTGATACCTGCATCACTTGCGTACTCTTTAAGTATTCCTGTAGCAGCAAGGCCCCCGGGTTGTACCCGAACGTCTAAAGTTCTGTTAGCTAATGGAACTTCATTTCCGCTGCTACCTTTAATGCTTCTTCGTGCTAAATCATCAATATGGTCTGTTGTGCGGTTATACCAACTCGCACCATTGGTATTAATCGATTTTAAAACTTCATTCTCCATTCAGAAATCGTGAGCTCATAAACCTTTTATTTCAACCGACTCTACCAACGAGCTTAAAAACACTCAAACAACAAATTCTGTCTCGATTCATTTAATTAATAACAAACACCCGCCACGTAAATACACTTCATTAAGGGCAACTGAAACAAGTACCGTGTTCATACAAATCAAGTAAGCTGTGTCACTTAAAAACAGCAGAGCTAGCTATTTGAGCCAGCGCCACTAGGTAGTAGCACCGACATAAATTGCACAGTCTGCTGTTAGCAAATGTGCAGTTCTACTGGGATTAACAGCGCATTTGATAGCTTTTTATTGAGAAAGAAGGCCGAGGCGCCAATACTGTTTATTTACTTAAACTTTCATTTATCACCTTAAGCATATCTGAACTTATTGGTAAAAAAATTCCAATAAAAAAATATGTACAACAAAAGGTTAGTGCATCATTCTTTCTGTAATTTCGCCTGAGCTGGAAAAGGTGCAGGTCAAAGTTTATCCTTTTGATTTACCGACCAAAGTAA
>NZ_LKDX01000010.1:0-104942 GCF_001401795.1 Pseudoalteromonas sp. P1-26
TAATGCTTTGTTGAAGTCGAAAGATTGAGTCATGTGTCACTCCTGTTTTCTTAATATTACTGAAATGACACAGATTTCTAAACACTACCAAATAAAGCTGTCTTGCCCTAATGAAAAACCATTAAAACTATATCAATCAAAACGTTATATAAAATAGGCTAATCATGGGGTGTCAGGGGTCGCAGGTTCAAATCCTGCTATTCAGACCATTTTTCTTCACTCCAAACTCCCGTTCAATTAATTATCCCTCTGTACTTCAAACTCCTTAAAAATACTGTTCACATTCACTTTTGCACCTAGCTTCGCAGCAATTAAATAGAGTCCTGCGAGTTTTCTGTGAACAAATAAGGCATCTACAGGGGGTGCGTGCCAATGCTCTGAGGCGGTGCTCATTTTAAGGCCGAGTTCTTTTATGCGTTTTGGTAAGTCACTATTTGCAAAATCATACTCACCTTGGTGGCGCAGTGGTTCGCAGGCGAGTAGAAATATATCGACGACATTATCTATATATTCTTGAGCAAGCCCTTGTTGAAAATAGCCAATTTGCTGTGCTGCTGTTGCAACGCCTGCTATGTCGTTACTAATCGCGGAAGATAATAACTGTAAATAACCATCACTAATTTGCTGAGGTAGTTCGCGGGTAGCGCCAAAATCTAAAAGCACTAGGCATTGATTGTCGATTTGATATTGATAATTGGCAAAGTTTGGATCTGTTTGAACTAGTTTAAAGCTAAATAATTCACGTAAAAATAGGCTAAGTAACTGTTCAACCGCTTTATTACGTAGCGCTTGCTCGGTGCTTGCCAGCTCATCTAGCTCTTGCCCTTCAACAAAGCTCATGACTAAAACTTGAGAAGAACTAAGCGAATCTACCACAGCTGGAATAAGGTAATTGTCATCGCCTTTTAAACACTCGCTGTAGCGTTTTAAATAATTAGCTTCTAATTCGTAGTCAGCTTCGTTTATAAGCTGTTGTTTTGCTTCATCGATAAGAGGCTGTATTTCTACCTCTTTGGGTAATAAGCCACTGAGTTTCAGAAGGTAAGCTAAGTTATCAACATCACTGGCAATGCCTTTTGCAATACCTGGGTATTGCACTTTAACTGCTAACTTTTCGCCCGATTCTCGATAAGCAATATGCACTTGCCCTATTGATGCCGCAGCAAATGGTCTGAGTTCAAAGTGCGATAATTGCTCTAGCCACGCATCACCCCAATGCTCTCGCATTACTTTAACAAGCTGCTTTTGTGGCATGGGCGTCGCTTCTGCACGCAGTCTTGCTAAAATTGCAGATAGCTCAGGAGTGAGTAATTCACCACTATCCATGGATAACAGCTGCCCCAATTTCATTGCAGCCCCACGCAGATTTGCAAGCTGCTCTGCAAAGCGCTGAATATTTTTTGGCTGTAACAGTAACTCTTGTCGTGATGTTTGCTTGCCCGTCGCCCAAGCTTTTGTGCCTTCAAACAACATATTACCTGCGACTTTACCAGCTAAAGAGCCAAGCCGAGCAGCGCGTGAAAATCGTGATGTTGGCACAGACTTTTGTTTATTACTCATATTGCTTCACACTATTAACTTAATGCATTGAATACGTTAATTGTTCAGGTTTAGATCCACTTTATATTTTAATAGATTTTAGGCAACAAAAAGGCCGCAAGGTTTCCCGATGCGGCCTTTAAACTTAATATCAATATAATTATTTAATAACTTCTAAGCCACCCATGTAAGGGCGTAATACTTCTGGTACAACAATCGAGCCGTCTGCTTGTTGATGGTTCTCTAAGATTGCTACCAGTGTACGACCAACTGCTAAACCTGAACCATTTAATGTATGAAGTAGCTCTGGCTTTTTCTCACCTTGACGACGGAAACGCGCTTGCATACGACGTGCTTGGAAATCAACCATGTTTGAACATGATGAAATTTCACGATAGGTGTTTTGTGCAGGTAACCATACTTCTAAATCGTAAGTTTTAGCTGCGCCAAAGCCCATATCACCCGTACATAAAATTACTTTACGGTATGGAAGTTCTAATGCTTGTAAGATTTGTTCAGCGTGACCTGTTAGCTCTTCTAGCGCTTGCATTGAATCTTCTGGTTTTACTAGTTGTACTAATTCAACTTTGTCGAATTGGTGCTGACGAATAAGACCACGTGTATCACGGCCATAGCTACCTGCTTCACTACGGAAACAAGGTGTATGTGCGGTTAAACGAATTGGTAAGTCGCTTTCGTCGTAAATTTCGTCACGAGCACTGTTCGTAAGTGGTACTTCAGCTGTAGGAATTAAGCTAAAACCTGGTTGTTGCTGACCGTCGTCATCCACTAAACCTAAGGTGTGGAATAAGTCACCAGCAAACTTAGGTAATTGGCTAGTGCCGTATAAGCTTGCGCTATTAACTAGGTAAGGCACATACATTTCTGTATAACCGTTTTTCTCTGTGTGCGTATCAAGCATGAACTGCGTAAGAGCACGGTGCATACGTGCAACTTGACCGCGCATAACAGTAAAACGTGCGCCACTGATTTTAACGCCCATTTCAAAATCTAGGCCGTTTACGTCTTGACCAACATCAACGTGATCTTTTACTTCAAAGTCGTATGACTTAGGCGTACCCCAGGTTGAAATTTCAACGTTTTGATCTTCGTCTTCACCTACTGGAACAGACTCATCAGGTAGGTTTGGAATAGCAAGCGCAATTTGCTTAAGCTCTTCAAGTACTGCGTCTTGCTCTGCTTTAACGCTGTCTAGTTGGTCGCCAAGATTACTGACTGAATCAAGCAGCTGTTGTGCTTTTTCGTGCTCGCCTTTCGCTTTTGCTTGGCCGATAGCTTTTGAACTTGCATTACGCTCGCTTTGAAGTTCTTGCGTTTTTACTTGTAATGTTTTGCGTTTTTCTTCAAGTGCAGTTACCGCTGCAGTATCAAGTTCGTAACCGCGTGATGCTAAACGTGCAGCCGCTTGTTCGATATCTTGACGTAAATATTTAGAATCTAACATGTTCGATTTTTAACCTTTTTGCATTACCAGCTGAAGGCCCAGCCAAGCCATAAATATACACACCACCACGTTTAAGGTGATATTGAGGGCCATTTTAAAAAAGTGACCTTGTTGCAAGAGCAACAACGAATCCATTGAGAATGTTGAAAAGGTGGTCAATGCACCTAAAAAGCCAATACCAATTAAGGTTTTAGCGGGGCTAACAGCGATTATTTCTTTTTCAATCAAGCCGTATAAAATGCCCATTAACAATGAACCAAGAATATTAACTGTCAACGTGCCAAAAGGGAATCCCCTACCGAGCAGTTTTAGCATGGTTTCGCTAAGAAAATAGCGTAAACATGCCCCTGAAGCGCCACCCATTGCAATCATCATGTAAAGTTTCAAACTATTCATAACGTTTAATATCACTTTGCTCGTTACGCTGAGTTAAATAGTCCAGCTTTTGTTTTATTTTTTGTTCAAGCCCGCGATCGGTTGGAAAGTAATACTGGCGATCATGAATTGCCTCAGGAAAATACTTTTCGCCTGCTGCAAACGCACCTTCTTCATTGTGTGCATAACGATATTCAGCGCCATAACCCAAATCTTTCATTAAGCTAGTTGGTGCATTGCGTAGATGCTCTGGCACCGGATGGCTCGGCTCATTTTTAGCATCTTGCATAGCTTGATTAAACGCCATATACACAGCGTTACTTTTCGGAGCACTGGCTAAATAAATGGTGGCTTGTGCAATAGCGCGCTCACCTTCACTGGGGCCAACACGTTGAAAAATATCCCACGCGTTGAGTGCCACTTCCATTGCTCGCGGATCTGCATTGCCAATATCTTCTGTAGCAATCGCTAATAAACGCCTAGCCACATAAAGCGGGTCGCCGCCACCGGCTAAAATACGGCAGTACCAATATAAAGCGCCATCAGGTGAACTACCCCGTACAGACTTATGAAACGCTGAAATCAAGTCGTAAAACTCATCGCCGCCTTTGTCGTACTTGGCTAAGTGAGTTGGTAGAACTTGGCTTAAAACATGTTGATCAACAAGGTATTTGCCCTGCTGCTCAGTTGTTAAATCAACCGCTTGTTCTAACAGGTTAAGCACTTTACGCGCATCGCCATCACTTGCTTGGCAAAGCGCTTGTTTAGCGTTTTCGGCAATTTCAATGTGTTTTTGGCTGAGCTCTACGTCTTCACGTAAGGCGCGCTCAATTACGTTAAATAAATCGGCTTGCTCAAGTGCTTTTAATACATATACACGGGCACGAGACAATATCGCGTTATTAAGTGCAAATGATGGGTTTTCGGTGGTCGCGCCAACAAAAATAAAAGTACCGTCTTCGATATGTGGTAAAAATGCATCTTGCTGAGATTTATTAAAGCGATGCACTTCGTCAACAAACAATAAGGTTCGTTGCCCTCGCCCGGCAAGGTTTGCTTTTGCTTCGCTTACGGCCTCACGAATGTCTTTTACACCCGCTGTGACTGCCGACATTTGAATAAGACTGGCATCGGCATGATTTGCAATAATCTGCGCTAAGGTGGTTTTACCAACGCCTGGCGGCCCCCACAAAATGAGGCTGTGGCATCGACCTGCAAGAATCGCTTGGTAAAGAGGTTTATCGGGGCTTAAAAGGTGCTGCTGACCTATGTAGTCATTGAGTGTTTCGGGTCGCATGCGCGCCGCAAGTGGGCGCACATCAGGACCAAAATTAAATCCGAGATTACTCAAGCCTTAATCACCTTGGCTTTGGTCGTCAACTTCAACGCCTTCAGGAATAGTAAACTCAAAGGTTTGAGTTGCAAGTGCTTCGTTTACTTTAGCATCTTTAAAGGTAAATAAAGACTGTTGACCAGAGGTATCTAATACTGTCAGTGATGCTAGACCTTGCTCTTGAGCATTAAAGCGAATGTCTAACTTTTCAACTTGGCTCTCAACGCCTTTATTTGGCGTGACGCTGAAACCTGCATCGGTTGCCACAACTTGGTATTTAGCCCATTGCTCTGGATCTTTTGAAGTCAACAATACAAACGGAGTTGAATCAATCAGGCTGTGGGTATTCATAATCGTTACTTGCTCAGCAAAGCTGTCGAAGTAATACGTTTTGTCGCCATTTGATACAAACAAGGTATCGTCTGGGCTTTGTTGCTGCCAGCGGATCATCATAGGTTGCTGAAGGGCAATATTCCCTTCACCTTGCATAATAGCTTCGCCTTGCGAATCGGTCACTTGCTGTGAAAACTCAGCTTTAAAACTTTTAATTGCAGCCAGTTGTTGTTGCAACGCTTCACTGTCGTCTGCAAAACTTTGACCGCTTAATAAACAACCCATAATTAGGGCTAGGTATTTAATTTTTTTCATTAATTTGCTCCACCATTTGGCACTAAGACTTCGCGGGCACCGTTGTGTCCTGGTGCGCTAACAATGCCTGATGTTTCCATTTGTTCAACTAAGCGTGCTGCGCGGTTATACCCTACACGAAGCTTACGCTGTACACTCGATACCGACACTTTGCCGGTTTCAATTACAAATGATACAGCTTCATCGTAAAGCGGATCTGACTCTTCATCACCGTCTTCACTGGTTTCTCCTGGTAGTAAAATTTCTTCTGTGGCATCGCCACTTAAAATTTCATCAATATAATTTGGTTTGCCACGTTTTTTCCAATCGTCTACAACCGCATGTACTTCATGGTCGTCAACAAACGCGCCATGCACACGCACTGGTACACTGGTACCCGGCGGTAAGTAAAGCATGTCACCCATACCAAGTAAGTTTTCAGCACCTTGCTGATCTAAAATGGTACGCGAGTCAATTTTACTTGAAACTTGGAACGCCATACGGGTTGGAATATTCGCTTTAATCAAACCGGTAATTACGTCAACCGATGGGCGCTGTGTTGCTAGCACTAAGTGAATGCCTGCAGCACGGGCTTTTTGCGCGATACGTGCAATCAGCTCTTCCACTTTTTTACCCACGATCATCATCATGTCGGCAAATTCGTCAATAACCACCACAATACTTGGTAGTTTATCTAGCTCTTCAGGGCCATCGGCCATGCCGTCGGTGTCTTTAAACAGTGGATCTAGAATCGGTTGACCCGCTTCTTTGGCATCCAACACTTTCTGGTTGTAACCTTTTAAATTACGCACACCAAGTGCCGACATAAGCTTATAACGACGTTCCATTTCGCCTACACACCAACGCAATGCATTGGCTGCTTCTTTCATGTCGGTAACAACTTCACATAATAAATGTGGGATGCCTTCGTACACAGAAAGTTCAAGCATTTTCGGGTCGATCATGATCATACGAACATCATCAGGGCCCGATTTGTACAGTAAGCTTAATATCATTACATTAACGCCCACTGACTTACCTGAACCTGTGGTACCCGCAACAAGTAAATGTGGCATTTTGCCAAGGTCAGCGCATACCGGCTCGCCAGCAATGTCTTTACCTAACACCATAGTCAGTGGTGATGGATTTGATTCGAACTTAGGCGCATTAATAACTTCGCTTAAACGCACTATTTCACGGTGTTTGTTTGGTAGTTCTAAACCTACATAGGTTTTACCCGGAATAACTTCTACCACACGTACGCTTACAGCAGACAGTGAACGTGCTAAATCTTTCGCTAGGCCAGTGATTTTAGCTACTTTAATACCCGGCGCTAAATCAAGCTCAAAACGCGTTACAACCGGACCTGGGTAAACACCCACAACCGCAGCTTGAATGTTAAAATCAAGTAATTTGGTTTCAACTAGACGCGAAATACCATCAAGCTCTTCTTGAGATAATGGGTTTTTCGCTTTATCTGGGCGGTCTAATAAATCAAGTGATGGTAACGGGTTTGTAGGCGGCTGCTCTTCAAGCAAAGCTTCAAACTTTTCTTTTGCCGTTGGCGGCGGCTCGTATGCAGGCTTTGGCTTAGGCATAGGGCGCGCAGGCGAAACAACCGTTGTGACAGGTTTTTCTGGCTCAACAACTGGGCTCTGATCAAGCGCATTCAGTGCCGATACGGTATCGAATGATTCATCATCAAGGGCACTAAAACCAATTTCTTGGTCAAGAATATCGTCTAGCTCATCGAAGCCTTTAAAGTCATCATCGGCTTTTTCAGCAGGCTTTTGCTTAGCCTTAACAGGCTTTGGTTCTTCTTCATCCGCATCATTAAAGCTAATTGCTGGCTCGTTTTCTGGCTCTACAAAGTTAGCGTCAGGCTCTGTAGTGGCGATATCTTTAACAGCTTCTTTTTCACGATGTAGCCAAGCAGAAAATTGCTCACGTAAAAAGTAGAATGCTTTCATCACCCACTTGCCGACAAAATCGACAAATTGCACCCACGAAATACCGGTTAATAGGGTTAAACCAGCAAAGAAAAAACACAGTAGTAAAATGGAGGTGCCGGTAAAATTAAAGGTAGGCATCATTGCTGTCGCAATAACATCTCCCACTACCCCACCAGATGAGAAGTTATAAATATCATCAAAATTTATGCTGCTGATGGCAGTTGCTGAAGTAATAAACAGCGCAAAACCAATAACACGTAAGGCAAGCGTGGTGTAATCAAGCTGGAAAATACGGTGTGGCTGTTTAAACAATAAATAACCGAACAATTGAATAGCAACAGGCACTAAATAAGCAAGCCAGCCAAAAGTGAGTAATAGGATATCTGCAACCCAAGCTCCCGCTGTGCCGGTAATATTCTTAACATTAACAAATTCACCGGTTTGCGACCATGAAGGGTCCGCAGGATCAAAACTGATTAATGCACATAAAATAAATACTGCAGCAAAGGTGCTGATGATTAGCCCCGTTTCTAACAGTCTTTGAACACCATTTAGGCGCATAGCTCCCTATTCCTTATTATTCTTTACTGATCGATTAGCAGTGAAATACCTTAGCAGGAAATGCCGTTTGATGCACTTTATCTTAGCCTTGATGGACTGATAATGAACAAGTTTTTGTTACTCAATATGTATTTTAACAGTTTAGGCAATATATGGGCGAATAATGACCCCTTCTTCACCTTTTACTTCTTCCATTACCACATAAGTTCGGCTTTCACTGACATTTGGTAGTTTTAGTAGAATATCACCCAGTACATTGCGATATTCCGACATATCATTTACACGTGTTTTTAATAGAAAGTCGAAATTACCCGATACTAGATGGCACTCGATTATTTCGTCGTGCTTTTTAACTGCAGCATTAAACTCTTCGAAAACATCTGGTGAGGTTTTAGTGATGGTTACTTCTACATAAACCGACAAACCTTGGCCAAGTTTAGCAGGATCCACTACTGCTTTATATCCGAGTATATACCCCTCTCTTTCGAGCTTTTTTACCCGCTCCAAACAAGGGGTGGCACTTAGCCCTACACGCCTTGCCAGCTCTACGTTAGAGATCCGACCATCGAGCTGTAATTCCATTAAAATTTTACGGTCTATTCTGTCGAGTAATTGATGCATAAGCCAAACCAGAGTTTTGCACTGTTTAAAATGTATTTTTAGATTATATCACTAGAATGACACTTAAAAAAGGTGAGACACACTGGCTGGTCATGAATATAATAGTCAAAAATTTTATCCCGTTCTATTAAGGCGAAAAACTATGATTATTGGTGTACCTAAAGAAATCAAAAACCATGAATACCGTGTAGGTATGGTTCCTGCGAGTGTTCGTGAACTAGTAAACCATGGCCACCAAGTGTTTGTTGAAACTGATGCTGGTATGGGCATTGGCTTCACTAACGAAGATTATGTTGCAGCTGGTGCTGAAATTTTACCAACAGCAGCAGACGTTTTTGCTAAAGCTGAAATGATCGTTAAAGTAAAAGAGCCACAAGCTGTTGAGCGTGCAATGTTACGCGAAGACCAAATTCTATTTACTTACCTTCACTTAGCACCGGATCTTCCACAAACTGAAGACCTAGTTAAAAGTGGCGCAGTGTGTATCGCTTACGAAACAGTAACTGATTCACGTGGCGGTTTACCTCTTCTTGCTCCTATGAGTGAAGTTGCTGGTCGTATGTCTATCCAAGCTGGTGCACAAGCGCTTGAAAAATCAAACCACGGCCGTGGTATGTTACTTGGTGGTGTACCAGGTGTTGAGCCTGCTAAAGTTGTTGTTATCGGCGGCGGCATGGTTGGTCGTAGCGCAGCGCAAATGGCTGTTGGCCTAGGTGCTGACGTTGTTGTTCTTGACCGTAACATCGACGTACTACGTGCATTAGACGCACAGTTCGGTAATAAAGTTAAAGCTATCTACTCTACTGCTGACGCACTAGAAAAACACGTACTAGAAGCTGACCTTGTGATCGGTGGCGTACTAATCCCAGGTGCAGCGGCGCCTAAACTAGTGACAGCTGAGCACATCAAAGCAATGAAGCCTGGTTCTGCAATCGTTGACGTTGCAATCGACCAAGGTGGTTGTATCGCAACTTCTAAAGCAACAACTCACGCTGATCCTACTTACATCGTTGATGACGTTGTTCACTACTGTGTTGCTAACATGCCAGGTGCTGTTCCACGTACTTCTACGTTTGCACTTAACAACGCGACATTACCATTCATCATCAACCTTGCTAACAAAGGCTACAAGAAAGCGCTTCTTGACGATGCAAACTTCTTAAAAGGCTTAAACGTGATCAAAGGTAAAGTTACTTATAAAGAAGTAGCTGAAGCTTTCAACATGGAATATGTTGACCCACGTACAGCTGTTGAAAATGCTTAATTAGCATTGTGAAACAAAAAAAGCAGCGATATCGCTGCTTTTTTTATGCCTGTTTGCAAGTGTGAAGTGTTCTACTTGCAAACAAGTTTGAAAATAGTTTTTAACGACGCTTAGTTTGTTTAGCGCGTTGATTGTGCTTTTTAACCGCCTTACGGATTTGGTTAATTTTAGCACGCTTGTCTTTACGCTTTTCAGGAATAACCGACAGCTTAGTTTGCGTTTCGCGGCCTAGTTGTACTGTTTTACGTAAATAGTTAACCGTGTCTAAATCAAGCTCAGCCCAACCACCTTGTGGCAAGCGCTTATCAAGCTCTAACTTACCGTAACGAATACGGATAAGACGCGATACTTCAACATCTTGTGATTGCCATAAACGACGTACTTCGCGGTTACGACCTTCTGTTAAAGTCACATTGAACCAACGGTTGATACCTTCACCACCCATAGGTTTGATGTTTAAGAATTTTGCAGGACCATCTTCAAGCTCAACTCCTTTTGTTAAATTGCGTAGCGTTTCGTTAGTCACTTCACCAAACACACGAGCTGAGTACTCACGCTCTACTTCGTAGCTTGGGTGCATTAAACGGTTAGCAAGTTCACCATCGTTAGTAAACAGCATTAAACCAGCGGTATTAATATCTAGTCGGCCAACTGCAATCCAACGTTCGCCATCAACACGTGGTAGACGATCAAATACCGTACGACGGCCTTCAGGGTCTTTACGTGTACATAACTCGCCTTCTGGCTTGTTATACATAAGTACACGACAAATACGGTCTGCTTTGTCTTCAATTTTTACTACGTGACCGTCAACTCGAATTACATCGGTTGCTTCAACACGGTCGCCTAAACGTGCCACTTTACCATTCACGCTCACACGATTGGCATCGATGTATTTTTCCATTTCACGACGTGAACCCACGCCAGCACGGGCTAATACTTTTTGTAACTTTTCAGTTTCTACATTACTCATTCAGATAGTTCTCTCACAGAAGGATCGCTCAATAACTGGTTGATTTTACTCTCCTGAAGTTCAGGCAACGGCGGTAATTCATCTAAACCAGCTAATGAAAAATAATCTAAGAAAGCGGATGTTGTGGCATATAACGCTGGGCGCCCGGGCACCTCTTTATGGCCAACAACTCTAACCCACTCTCTTTCTAATAAGGTTTTAATTATTCCTGAGCCAACAGCGACCCCCCGCACTTGTTCAATTTCACCACGGGTAATGGGTTGTCTATAGGCAATCAAGGATAAAGTTTCTAGTAGTGCTCGTGAGTATTTAGGTGCGCGCTCTTGCCATAAGTTTGCCAGCCAAGGCGCTAAACTAGCGCAGGCTTGAAACCTGTAACCGCTGCCTACTGCAACAAGCTTAATGCCTCGGGTTTGATAATGCGTTTGAATTTGTTCAATTGCATTATTAATGCGCGGCATAGAAACGCTTAAATCAGCTAATACTGTCTCTTTTAAATGACGTTTAGACACAGGTTTTCCAGCAACAAAAATCGCGGCTTCTATGATTTCGACTAACTGTTCATCACTGATACGTTTTGTGGCCATTGCTACTAAAGGTCATTTTAAATCACTAACGCTCTATTATGACAGAAGTCGGCCAAGGTTGGAAAAATTATTGTAAAAAAGCCAGTGTAAAACACTGGCTTTGGGGGATATTTATGAATGAATGTTGAAATTAGCTATTTTTAACCATTTCAAGGGCATCATCTTCGGCAACGTCGCTACCATATTTGCTAATGTAATTAACAAACTCAGTGCGGCTTACACGCTTATCTTTGTTACTATCCATATAGCCAAAGTGATTTGCGATATCGTCGTCATCGGCTTCTTCAATAGAAACATAACCATTTTTGTCGTTATCTAACGATTTAAAGTCATTTTCGATTGGGTCAAATTTAGCGATTTCAGCTTTAAATGCTGATTCAGATACCTCACTATCAGTTGCTACCTTGCCCGTATTTAATTGCATGTATGCATTAAATTCAGTACGGCTGATTTGCTCATCCATATTGGTATCGATATTTGAAAAATGATCCCAAATTGCATCATCGTCAGCTTCTACCTTAGAGATATAACCATCATTGTCATTATCTAGGCTGCCAAAATCGCTGTCGATTTTTGCTAACGAATTACTTGCAGAACATGCTGAAAGGCTTAAAGCTGCTAAAATTGTTGATGCTAAAGTTAACTTGTTCATAAGACATTTCCTTGTAGTCGATTAGATTCACTTCGACTGTTACAAATTGAATGCCAAAATGCCTTATTGGCTAAAATCAAGCACTTACAGCCTGGTTAAGTTGGGGTTAAGCCTATGATTTAGCAAGCTTTTCATAGAGTGCTGTAATTTTTTCATAAAAAAAGCGCTCCGAAGAGCGCTTTTTACAAATAACAAAAATGCCGCTATTAGATAGCTGCGTTTTGGTAACGCTTAACGAAGTCTGTTACTGCTTCGCCATTACATTTTAACGTATTTAAGTTACCAATTTTTTCACGCACAGGTGTTAAACCTTTTTTAAGTGCAGTGATGCAAAGTTGAGTTTCTTTTTGCTCATTTTTAGCAAACACTTCAACAGCTGCTTTTGCTGCTTCTTGTGATTGTGCTTTTTTAGCAATTTCACGGATGTCAGTGCCGTTACATAAAATGCTTTTTGAAAAACGTGACATTGAAATGCCATGCTTTGCTGCTTCTTTACGTGCAGCGGTAAACCCTTCGTTCGCACTTAAGCTACATAACTTTGATTCAATACGGTTATCAGCTGAAAAGTAGTGCGGGTTGCTTGCTAATGAGCCAAATGAGATACATGCAAGAGAAAGCATCACTAATTGTTTTTTCATGGTTTACCTTTAAATAGTACATAATATGAACGGATGGTTTGCGCGCATTATATAAACAAAAATCAGTAGATCAACTGAATTATTTATTTAATTTAATAATTAATAGTGAGTTAACAATGTTTTTAAATTAAGCAGCAATTGATCAACATTTACCCAATTTGATTTTCGTAATTAGCTCATGAATAAGCCCTAGTTTGATGATAGAATTGCGCTAAACACTGAAACAAAAATAATAGGTGCACCATGAAGGTAATCTCATTTAACATTAACGGCCTGCGCGCTCGTTTACACCAATTGCAAGCCGTAATTGATAAACATCAACCAGATATTATTGGCTTACAAGAAATCAAAGTACATGATGAGGCCTTCCCTCTCGAAGATGTGCAAAAAATGGGTTATCACGTTTATTTTCACGGTCAAAAAGCGCATTACGGCGTGGCTATGTTATGTAAACAAGAGCCGAAATCAGTAGTTAAAGGCTTTGCAACCGATACCGACGAATCACAGCGTCGTATGATCAGTGTTACCGTGACACAAGAAAATGGTCGTGACCTAACGGTGATGAATGGCTACTTCCCGCAAGGCGATAATATTGCCCACGAAACCAAATTCCCTTATAAGCGTCAATTCTATAAAGATTTAATGACTCACTTAGAAGATAACCACACGCCAGAGCAAGATGTTATTGTGATGGGCGACATTAATATTTCACCGACCGATCTCGACATTGGTATTGGTGAACCAAACCGTAAGCGCTGGTTAAAAACAGGTAAGTGTTCGTTCCAACCTGAAGAGCGTGAATGGTTAAGCACTTTATTAAACTGGGGCTTTAAAGATACCTTCCGTGAACTTTACCCAGAAAAAACCGAGCAATACTCGTGGTTTGATTACCGCTCAAAAGGTTTTGATGACAACCGCGGTCTGCGTATTGATGTGATCTTAGCAACTCCAGCACTTGCCGAGCGTTGTGTTGAGTCTGGTATCGATTACGAATTACGTGGTATCGAAAAACCATCTGATCATGCGCCAATTTGGTCAACATTTAACGCATGATAGACACACTGCAATGGCAGCTCCCTTTGTGGAGCTGTGTGGCTCTAATACTTTGGCTCAGCTTTGATAAGCAAAGTGCATCTCAATTATTGGCAACGCCAATAAGACAAGTTGGTGTGCTCGCATGTGCTTTAGTACTTGCTGTACTGTGGCGCATTAAAGCGGGGATATTGCCAGGCCTCGAATTGCATATTTTAGGGGTCACTGCAGTGACCCTAATTTTAGGTTGGCGACTGGCTATTTTTGCAAGCCTTCTTGCAAGTTTACTCTTGGTATTAGTCGCTCAGTTGCCAGTATCAATACTGCCAGTGCATTTATTGTTTACTGCTTTTTTACCAATTACATTGAGCTATTCGTGTTTTGTGCTTTGCTATAGCTACCTGCCGAGACACTTTTTTATTTATATCTTTTTATGCGCGTTTTTAACCGCTGCTGTTATCGCCTGTATTAAAATACTTACCAGCGGTGTGTTTTATTACTTGCTTGGTGATTACAGTTTTATTGAGATTTCAGAAAACTATCTGATCCTGTGTGCCATAATTTGGTTTCCTGAAGCAATGCTCAATGGCATGGCCATTACCTTGATGATCACATATCGCCCTCATTGGGTTAAAACCTTTTATGATAAGGACTATTTAGACTCATGAGTCTTCACTATCACTGCCCGCTTTGCAAACTTGAACTTACTCTAAACGACAAAACTTACCGTTGTGACAACAACCACAGTTTTGATATCGCCAAAGAGGGTTATGTCAATTTACTTCCCGTGCAAAATAAAAAATCTAAACAACCAGGCGATAATCTTGAAATGGTGCAAGCTCGCCGCGCTTTTTTAAGTGCCGGACACTATTTGTTTTTACAGCAAGCTTTAGCAGAGCTAGTGGCATCTCTCGAACCAAGTTCAGTGATTGATTTAGGCTGTGGTGAAGGCTTTTACACTCAAGCAATTGCAGCGCAGTCGAGTGCCGATGTATATGGTGTCGATATTTCTAAGCCCGCGGTAAAATACGCCGCTAAGCGTTACGAAAATGCGCATTTTAGTGTCGCGTCGATTAGCCAAGCCCCTTTTGCAGATGCGCAGGCTGATGTGCTTGTTAGTGTGTTTGCCCCTTTATTTGCACAAGAACTTGCTCGCCTTGCCAAACCGCAAGCTAGTTTAATTGTTGCAAGCCCTGGCCCTTGGCACCTTAAAGAGTTAAAAGCGTTTATTTATGCTGATGTGAAACCGCATACAGAAATAGAACCACCAGCAGGTTTCAGCAAAGAGTCGATAAACTTGTTAGAGCAACAGGTACTGTTGTCTGTCGATGAGGTTAAACATTTAATTATGATGACGCCATTTGCGTGGAAGTTTCGCCCAGAGCATTGGCAGCAGATAGAGCAACAAGGCCCACAAAAAGTAACGTTATCGTTTTATGTGAGCCAGTTTGTTCGCGATTAGAAGTGTTCTTTAGTGAAGGCTTTGTCCATTTTTTCGAACATGTCTTTTAATAATTGAGCTAAATCAGTGTAGCGTGGTTTTTCAGTCGTTAATTGTGACTGATAACCATGCGCCTTCATTTTACTGTGCAACTCGGTATACCAGCTTAACATTGCTGGTTCTAAACGGGTTTCTGCACGGCGGCCTAGCCACAACAAACCTTGAAGTGGTAGTGATAAAAAGAATATCGCGATAGTGATAGCTTGCGGAAAATAATCACTACCTAAGTAATTCACTTGCATAAAAACGGTCAGCATTGCCAATATTGGCATCACTGTAATTGCCAGATCAGTGGCCTTGATCACTCTAAATTCGGCAAACAATGGAGCGAGCTCTTGTCGCATCGGCCATTTTTTAGCGTACTGACGACCTGTTTGCACTTGTGACATGACACCTTTTTGCATCATCACTCCTAGGGTTTTCAACTTGTTTCACAACCGAGTCTAACACACTCCCGGATACAATCCCTGCAAAACCTGTCCTAGTTTTAATACCAAATTAATGGTTAGGAGACTAACGTTTAAAGTCTAAATGAGATAAAATGTTATCGGCTTAAGTCAACCAGACTTTAGTATAATTACAGCCTAGCTTTGTTAAGTGTAGCAACAAAATACTTATTTACTATACTGGCAAAGAATTCTAATTATCAAGCCTTAATATACACTGACTGATATCGTACTTTTAGGACCTAGCTATGTCGACGCCCCTTTGCTCACCACAACATGTTTTAGTACTGAACTGTGGTAGTTCAAGTTTAAAATTTGCCATTTTAAATGCCGCCACTTCTGACGAAGTTATTTCTGGTTTAGCTGAGCGCCTTGGCTCAGACACGCCTTCAATCAAATATAAATATAATGGTGAAAAACAACTTATTGAGCTTGCAAAGGGCCAAGCCCACGATGCAGCAATTGCTGAGCTTGTGAAGCTAGTTAATGAGCTAGGCCTTGCAGATAATTTAATTGCTGTGGGTCATCGTGTTGTCCACGGTGGTGAGCATTTCACCGAATCTGTGCTTATTGACGATGATGTACTTGCAGCTATCGAAAAAACAGCCGCACTTGCTCCACTTCATAACCCAGCCAACTTACTGGGCATTCGCACTGCACAGCAAGCGTTCTCAGCGCTGCCACAAATTGCTGTATTTGATACGGCATTTCACCAAAGCATGCCAAATATTGCTTACTTATACGCCCTACCTTACTCGCTTTATAAAGAGCACGGCGTAAGACGTTATGGGTTCCATGGCACGAGCCATTATTATGTTGCAGGTGAAGCGGCAAAAATGCTCGGCAAAGAGCGCGAGCAAACCAATGTGATCAGTGCACATTTAGGTAATGGTTGTTCGGTATGTGCGATTAAAGATGGTAAGAGTGTTGATACCAGTATGGGCCTTACACCGCTTGAAGGCTTAGTGATGGGTACCCGCAGTGGTAGTATCGACCCTGGTTTATTCACGTTTTTAACTCAGCAACTAAATTATTCAGTGCAAGAAATTGATGATTTACTTAATAAGCAAAGTGGTTTGTTAGGTATTAGTGAATTATCAAATGACTGTCGCACTATTGAAGAAGCCGCTGTTGAAGGTCACCCGCAGGCGAACCTTGCACTCGATATTTTCTGCTACCGCTTAGCAAAGCAAATCGCCGCATTCTTAGTACCTGTACAACGCCTTGATGCACTTATTTTCACCGGTGGTATTGGTGAAAACTCAGACATCATTCGTGACAAAGTAATCACTCAATTAGGCTTTTTAGGCCTTGAGTGTGACGAAGCTGCAAACTTAGCGGCACGTTTTGGTAAAGAAGGCTTAATTTCAAAAGGCCAAGCGCATGCTAAAGCGTTTGTGATCCCGACTAACGAAGAATGGGTTATTGCTAACGATGCAGCCCGCATTGCAAAGGAGGGTTAAGTATATGGCACGTAGAATTATGTTGATCCCTATTTCAACTGGGGTTGGTTTAACATCTGTTTCTGTTGGTTTAGTGCGTGCACTTGAGCAAAAAGCGCTTAAAGTGAACTTTTTCAAGCCAATTGCACAGCCACGCTCTGGCGATACAGGTCCTGAAAAGTCGACGCAAATTGTCACCCATGGCTCGCCAATTAATCCGCCGACACCATTTGAGCTTAGCTATGCAGAGCAAATGATTGGTGATGGTAAAGGCGACGATTTACTAGAAGAAATCGTAGAGCGCTTTGAAAGCACCATTAAAGAAGACGAAATTGCTATTATCGAAGGTATGGTTCCAACACGTCGTCAGCCTTATGCTGGCCGTGTAAACCGTGAAATCGCGCAAACACTGGGTGCTGATATTGTTTTTGTTTTAACACCTAGTAACGATAGCAACGACCAAATTGAAGACCGTTTAGAAATTGCCTCAGGCAACTATGGCGGTGTTAACCACCCTCGCGTGCTAGGTTGTATTTTCAATAAAGTTAATGCACCTTTAGATGACGAAGGTCGCGCCCGTGCAGACCTTGTTGAAGCCCATGAGCCTGAGCAACTTGAAAACGAATTAAACCGTTTAGCATCACTGCCTATTTTCAGAAAACACCCATTTAAGTTATTAGGTTCAATCCCGTGGGATTTCGACCTAGTAGCGCCACGTGTGCGTGATTTATGTGAATACCTAAAGGCCGAAGTTATTAACGAAGGCGACATGGCTCATCGTCGTTTACGTCGCGTTACTTTCTGTGCTCGCACTGTATCGAATATTTTAAGCCACTTTACCCCGGGTGCATTACTAGTTACTCCGGGCGATCGCTCTGATGTACTCGTTGCCGCTTGTTTATCAGCCATGAATGGTACCAAACTTGGGGCTATTTTATTAACCGGTGGCTTTAAACCTGAAGATCGCATTATGAAATTGTGCGAACAAGCTATGAATACCGGCCTACCAATCCTGGCAACACAAGAAGATACGTGGCGCACGTCTTTATTACTGCACAACTTCAATATGGAAGTACCGTGCGATGATGACCAACGTATCGATAAAGTAAAAGATCACAACGCTAGTAACATTGACTCTGACTGGTTAGACAGCCTGGCACAAAGTGTTGGCCGAACTCGTAAAATGTCTCCGCCAGCGTTTCGCTTCTTACTAACAGATAAAGCCCGTCAAGCGAAGAAAACGGTTGTTTTACCTGAAGGTAATGAGCCGCGCACGATTAAAGCCGCAGCAATTTGTGGTCAACGTGGCATTGCAAAAACAATCCTACTTGGTGACAAAGAAGAGATTTTACGAATTGCTGAGCAACAAGGTGTTGAGCTTAACGATAACGTAACCATTGTTGAGCCAAGTGATGTGATCAACGATTACGTTGCGCCTATGGTAGAAATTCGTAAAAACAAAGGCTTAACAGAAGTGGTTGCCCAAGAGCAATTACTGGATAACGTGGTGCTTGGTACTATGATGCTTGAGCAAGGCAAAGTAGATGGCCTTGTGTCGGGTGCTGTTAACACTACAGCGAATACGATTCGCCCACCGCTACAGTTAATTAAAACTGCACCGGGTTCATCGTTGGTATCATCAGTGTTCTTTATGTTGTTACCTGATCAAGTTCTGGTATACGGTGACTGTGCTATCAACCCTGATCCAACGGCAGAGCAACTGGCCGATATCGCGATTCAATCAGCGGATTCAGCGGCTGCGTTTGGTATTGAACCTCGTGTTGCAATGATCAGCTACAGTACGGGTACTTCGGGTTCAGGCGCTGACGTAGAAAAAGTGCGTGAAGCCACTAAGCTTGCCCAGCAAAAGCGCCCTGATTTAGTAATTGATGGCCCGCTTCAGTACGACGCTGCAATTATGGAAAACGTAGCACTTAAGAAAGCACCAGACAGCCCGGTTGCAGGTAAAGCAACAGTGTTTGTATTCCCTGATTTAAATACGGGTAATACAACCTATAAAGCCGTACAACGTAGTGCCGATTTAATTAGTATTGGCCCAATGCTTCAAGGTATGCGTAAGCCGGTAAATGACTTGAGTCGTGGTGCATTAGTAGACGATATTGTTTACACCATTGCCCTTACAGCGATTCAAGCTAAGCAAGTTGAAAGCTTAGAAAATTAACCCTTCAAAATTTAGGCTAATTTATAAAACCCTTATAAATTAGCCTATTAACTTCTTTATACTGACCTATTCCCATATTTATCCACAGATTCTGTGGACAACCTCAACAGCGATATTGAGTAAAACCTCAGCAATCAAAATTATTGCGCTTTATCTTAACTTTGTTTACCTATACTATAAATTCAAAGGCTTCAAAGATAGGATCGCAGATGTCAAAACAAACGTTACAACTTCATAGTGAAGAACTTACCATTCATAGTTTAGATGTCGATGCGACGATTGATCCTGCCTTACTCCAACAAGCTATTTTCTTTATTGCAAAAACGGCTGATGAGCTGTCTATTGTTTGCCCTAGTAGTTTTCAGCTCGACAGTCTTGATCAAGAAACCGACTGGCAAGCACTTGAAGTTATTGGCCCACTTGGTTTTTCGTTAACTGGTATTATGGCGAATATTTCTGGCGTGTTAGCAAAAGCGTCGATCTCGATTTTTGCTTTATCAACCTACGATACAGATTATGTATTGGTGAAAAAGCAAAGTATGGCCAAAGCTATTACAGCCCTGAAAAAAGACGGTTACCATGTGCTAGGTGATGTTAAATAAGCCATGACTAACGAAGTTCAATACTTACCCGAACGCAGCCTCAGAAAAGCACGCTGCATGGCCATTAAAAGCCCATTTACTGGGCGTGTAAAAAGCATTAGCGAACACCCTGAGCCATTTTTTCGTTTTGCCACCCTTGGCCCAGGGATTAGTGTTGAACTAACTAGCCACAACATCATCGCGCCATTCGATGGCACCCTATTACAAGTTAAAAATGCCGGTAAAGAATACATTTTACAGGCAAAAAACGGTTTAAAAGTTTTATTAAACTTATCGTTTTCATCGGTTGAAGAACATATCAACCACACCAATATTGCTAAATTAAACGGCAGTAAAATTAGCAAAGGTGAACGATTAGCCTATTTTGATTTACGCGAGCTGAGCAGCCCTATGCTTGGCACACTGTGCGTTCTCAATAGCCAACACCTTGGACCCCTATATTATTCACTATCTCAGGTCACTGCTGGGGTAGACACATTACTCACTGTAACTAAAAAGTAGAATTTATGACTATCATGTACGGTATCAGCAATTGCGATACAATCAAAAAAGCCAAGAAATATTTAACTGATAACAATCAAGAGTTTACTTTCCATGATTACCGTAAAGACGGCATTAGTGCTGAGCTAGTTAACGAATTTGCAGCGCATATTGATTGGCAAGATTTAGTTAATAAACGCGGCACAACTTATCGCCAATTATCTGATGAGCAAAAGCAAAACCTAGATAAAGAATCTGCATTAGCATTACTGGTTGAGCAACCAGCGATGATCAAGCGCCCGGTACTTGTGCATAACGGCCAATACCACTTAGGTTTTAAAGCAGCTCAATACGATGAGATTTTTGCCTAATGACTCACCCTGTTATTGAACTTGCTCAAGCGCTTATTCAGCGTGAATCAGTAACGCCTGAAGATGCTGGTTGCCAAGCGTTAATGAACGAACGCCTTGAAAAACTAGGCTTTAATATTGAATCACTGTTTTTCACTGATACCTTGAATACTTGGGCTCGTAAGGGAGATGCGTCACCGCATTTTTGTTTTGCAGGTCACACAGATGTTGTACCAACAGGCCCTGCAAAAAATTGGCAGCACCCGCCTTTTTCTGCACTGGTAAAAGACGGCATGTTACATGGCCGCGGTGCAGCCGATATGAAAGGCTCTTTAGCTGCCATGGTAGTTGCCACAGAGCGTTTTGTGGCTAAGCACCCAGATCACAAAGGGTCAATTTCGTTTTTAATTACTTCTGATGAAGAAGGCCCGTTTATCAACGGCACAACCCGTGTTATCGATACTCTTGAAGCACGTGGTGAGAAGATTGATTTATGCCTAGTTGGCGAACCATCTTCACGTGATGTACTTGGAGATGTGGTAAAAAATGGTCGTCGCGGTTCATTAACTGGCTTTTTAACCGTGAAAGGTGTGCAAGGCCATGTTGCTTACCCGCATCTAGCGCAAAACCCAATTCATTTAGCTGCTCCTGCGTTAACTGAGCTGAGTCAAACCGAGTGGGATCAAGGTAACGAGTTTTTCCCTGCAACGAGTTTTCAGGTTTCGAATATTAACGCCGGCACCGGTGCCGGAAATGTGATCCCAGGTGAGCTTGAAATTCAATTTAACTTTCGCTTTAGCACTGAAGTGACTCACCAAGAACTACAACAGCGAGTCGTAGAAATTGTTGAGAAACACAACCTGAATTACGAGCTAAATTGGATTGTTAATGGACTGCCGTTTTTAACCGATCATGGTCCGTTAGTTGATGCCACCGTGCATGCTATTAAGCAGGTGACTGGACGCGACACCGCGCTTGAAACCACCGGCGGTACTTCTGATGGCCGTTTTATTGCGCAAACGGGTGCCAAAGTCATTGAGCTTGGTCCACGTAATGAAACCATTCATAAAGTAGATGAATGTGTTAGCACGGATGATTTAATTCAACTAGCTGATATTTACGAAGTCATTTTAGAGCAACTGCTTACATGAACCAAACCGAGCTTAAACAATGTGCCACGGGGTTAAGTAGCTCACATTTAGTTGAGCTACAAAATCATCGCTTGCATCGTGATATTGTCGATGATTTTTTAGCTCTGCAGCAAGGAGCAAAAGAAGCAGGTATTGATCTGACAATTGCCTCAAGCTTTCGCGATTTTCATCGTCAAAGTGCTATTTGGAATGCTAAATTTCAGGGCCTTCGACCGGTTTACACCCTAAAGCAACAAACGGTAGATTTAGAAAGCCTAAGTGATACTGAAAAGTGCCACGCTATTATGCTTTACTCAGCACTTCCGGGGGCAAGCAGGCACCACTTTGGTACCGACCTCGACATTTACGATACCCGCCCGATTGACGATGATTACGAGCTGCAATTAACGCCTGATGAGTATTCACCCACAGGGCCCTTTGCCAAGCTTGCTGCATGGCTTGACGATAACCTAGAAAAGTATGGTTTTTATCGCCCTTACCAAGAGTACAAAGGTGGGGTTGCCCCTGAGCCTTGGCATATTAGTCATATTGGTGTATCTGCAAAGATGATGCAGTATCTGTCAGTTGAAACATTACAGCACTGTATCGAACAAAATGAGCTTAGCGGCAAGCAAGCGATACTAGCTGAACTTAACACCCTGTATGAACGCTACGTGTTAAATATTAATACGCCCTAATTTTAGCCATTAAAAATACCAGTACAGCGCCAAGAATTAAGGCGCTGGCTACAACTAAACGCGCTGTTAATTGCTCATCTAAAACCATCACCCCAGCTAATGTGGCAAGCACAGGCACGGTTAGCTGCACCACCCCTGCTTGGCTACTTTTAAGCCTAGGTAGTGCAATGTACCAAATGCTATAGCCAAGCCCAGATGCAAGCGCTCCTGAAGCTATCGCCAAATAAACCCCACTCGCAGTAATACCTTGCCAATCAACCATAGCTAAAATCACTAAAATTGGCACAAGTATTAAACTTCTTAGAAAGTTAAAGCTGGTTGCTTGCAACGGTGAGCTGCATGATTTTCCGCGAATACTGTAAACACCCCATGCCACGCCACTTAACGCCATGAGCATTGCTGGCATGAAAGAAGGCACTGTGGCTGAGGGCAGCATTAAGTAAATAAAACCCGCAAAAGCGACAAACAAAGCCCCCCACTGTACTTTACTGAGTGGCTCTTTATTTAAAACACTATGGCCTATCATGGTTAATTGTACTGCCGAAAATAAGATAAGTGCGCCTGTGCCTGTGTTTAGATCAACATAGGCAACTGAAAAGCACAGCGCGTAAACAAATAAACTAAGGGCACTGATATTGTTACCTTTATCGGTTAAAGGTTTAGCTGATTGTGATTTTGTTTGCTTTAGCTTTGTTTGCCATAAAAGTAAGCCTAGTAACATAAACGCTCCACTTGCTAAGCGAATGGCAGTAAAACTTAACGGATCTATATCACCACTTTGTAATGCCATTCGGCACAGCAAAGAGTTGGCTGCAAACGCACAAAGTGCAATTAAGGTATACAGTATGGTGCTCAACAAATGAGTTATCCTTTTGGTTTTAAAAAAGATAAGACCTAAAATTAGACAATTAACTTACGATTTTTTACATAATTTATCATAGAAGGTTAAGCCGCGTATGCTAATCTCAGTACATTGTTTAAAAGGAGTGTTCAGTGCATCGACGTTTATTTATTGGAGCTGCTTTACTGTTATCTGGTTGCAGTACCATAGGTATTACTGATCTATTCCAAGATTATGCGACGCAGCTAAGACCTGTGCGCCAAGCTGTTTCTCAAAATAACATAGCAAGTGCTCAGCAGCTTTTGCCAAGTAACAGCCGAGGCCATAGTAACTATTTATTGAATCAGCTTGAAACGGCCCGTCTTGAGTTTTTGGCTAAACAAAATTCCGAGGCCAATGAGACCTTTGAAGCTGTTTATCAAAATATGGAAAAAAAGCGTCAAGCAGCCAAAGTACAACTAAGTGCAGGCCTTGAGCAAACAAATTCATTATTAACCAATGACTCAGTGATTGGTTATGAGCCAGCAGCTTATGAAATGACCATGCTGCATAGCTACAAAGCACTGAGTTATGTTTTTGATAAACAACTTGAATCTGCATTAGTTGAAGTTAGGCGTGCTAATAAAGTGCAAGAAGATGCACTAAAAGACAACCAAGCTGTACTTGATGAACAAGCAGAACAGGCAGCCGAAGGCTACCCTGATATGGCCGAGTTAATTGGCAATGTTAAAAATGGCTTTCAAAATGCCTTTACGTTTTATTTGTCTGGCCTACTTTATGAGGCGGATAAACTGTTTGATGATGCCTATATCGATTATAAGAAAGCACTCGAAATAAATAGCGAAAATAGCTACTTACAGCAGACAGTGTTACGCCTTGCCAAAAAACAAGGGTTTGATCAGGACTTTGAAGAATTTAGCAAGCGCTTTGGCAAGCTAAAGCAGACTCAAGCAAACACGGGCCAAGTAATTGTAATTGCAGAGCAAGGTTTGATACCAGCAAGGCAAGAGTTTCATTTACGGTTACCCATTTATACCTCCCGTGGTGATGCACGCTTTTACAGTATTGCGATGCCAGTTTATCGCGATGCGCCCTATGCGGGCAGTGATAAAACCGTGAGTCTTGGTGGTGAAAATTTGCCACTGACGCCCATTGTTAGGCTTGAAGCGTTGGCAGCAAAGACGTTAAAAGATCAAAGTGCTGGCAGAATAACCCGCCAAATTATGCGTTTGGTTGCGAAAGAAAAGATGCGTGCAGAATTGGCAAGAAGCGGCGGCGATGTCGGTAATATTTTAGCGAATATTTATAACATTGCATCAGAGCAGGCTGATACGCGAAGCTGGTCGACTTTACCTAGTCAACTGAGTATTGCGCAGCACGCGATGCCAGCAGGTCAGCACGCTTTAACCGTGCCAGGGCATGGCGAAATAGACTTTACGGTTAGTAAGCAAGGGTTAACCTTGATTTTTCTAACCTCTATAAATAACTACTACGACACACATGTTGTACAACTCTAGGAGCAATGATGAAATACTTAGTGCCACTATTAACCATTTTACTTGTTGCGGCTTGCTCCTCACGCCCTACCACTTCTGGCATTGGTGTTGAGCAGGCATCACAACAGTATAACCAACAACTGATTGTTAATAACCCTGAACTTGGCAAGAAATTAGCCATTACAGATGTAAAAACACGCCAAACAAATGGCTTAACGGATGTTGTTGTGACACTGGCAAGCCAGTATAAAAAGTCTCAATACTTACAGTATCAATTTACTTGGTATGACGCTGATGGTTTTGTTATTCGCGGCAACCACTCACCTTGGCAACCTATTACATTATTTGGATTTGCTAAGACCCAATTACCGGGCCTAGCCCCGACAGCAAATGCTGTCACCTTCTCGCTTGCAGTGCGTGAAGTGTCAACAGAAGCACAAGAATTTGAAGATTAAGGATACTACAATGAAATTACTTTCTGTTAAGTCGGCTGCGGCCGTTGCAATAACAAGCGCTTTGTTGCTGTCTGGTTGTGCTAACAAAGCCGTTGTTAGCTATGGTGATGCGCAAGCCGTAGAAACCACAGATATCAACTTTGGTTCAACGGATTTACAAAAAGTAGCAAGCCAAATGACAGACTCGTTACTTGCTTCACCTGTGGTTGGTACCATGACAGCAAATACCCGCCCTATCGTGTTTGTTGAGCGTATTAAAAACAAAACGAGCGAGCACATTGATACTGAATCAATTACTGATTCAATCTCAACACAGTTATTACGCAGTGGTAAGTTCCGCTTTGTTGATATGACCCGCGTTGAAGCTGTGCGCGAACAACTTAACTTCCAAAACGTTGACCCACTTGTAAACCCAAATACCGCTATTGCTTTTGGCCAGCAAGTGGGTGCGCAATATATGTTATACGGCAACTTATCGAGCATTGTTAAATCAAATGCTGACAAGGCTGATGTGTATTATAAATTCACTATGCGTTTAATGGATTTAAAAAGCGGCCTAGTTGAGTGGGCTGATGAAACTGAAATCCGTAAAACACGTGAGAAATCAACTTTTGGCTGGTAGTCAGGAGGGGTTATGAAATACCTAGTAGCAATCCTAGCAAGCTGTTTATTACTGAGCTCGCCAAGTTATGCTGACTATCAGCGTAACAAAGCAGTACCTGTACAACAGGTGTTGTTTGGCTCAGTACAGTCAGTGCGAACCATTACTGAACAAGAACTGGTCCGAGATAAAACCAACGGCTGGGAAACGTTTGGTGGTGCGCTTATTGGCGGCGTTATCGGTAACCAGTTTGGTGGCGGCAGTGGCCGTACTGTAGCAACCATTTTAGGCTCAATGATTGGTGGCTCTGTTGCCCACAACCGCCAACAAAACAGTCGCGTTATACAGTATCAGCTCGTTGAATTGATGATCAAAGTAGAAAGCGGCGAACAATTTATGGTTGTGCAAGATAAAGACAACCAAATGCTGTTCAACCAAGGTGATAAAGTACGTTTGGTGTACCTCACCGATAACACGGTGCGTGTTGATAAAGCTTATTAAAAAAGCGAGCCTCGGCTCGCTTTATTTAGCTTTGTCGATAATCAGCAAAGAATCGCTGCATCTTGCTCATGGCTTCTGTTAAATCATCTTTGTTTGGTAAAAATACCAATCTGAAATGATCAGGATCAGGCCAATTAAATGCGCGACCATGCACTAATAAGATTTTCTCAGCTTTGAGTAAATCTAAAATCATGCGCTCATCATCTTTAATGTTAAAGTGCGCCGTATCCACTTTCGCAAAAGCGTAAAGCGCCCCTTTAGGCTTTTTACAGCTAATACCATCAATGGCATTTAAGCCACGCCATGCAATATCACGCTGCACATACAATCGACCACCAGGGTTTATCAAGTTATCGATTGACTGCACACCGCCTAAAGCTTGTTGAATAGCATACTGAGCAGGCACATTGGCACATAAGCGCATTGATGCCAGCATATCTAGGCCACGGCTTAAGTCGTCCATCATGCTAGTACGACCGCTTAACACCATCCAGCCCATACGCAATCCCGCAGCGCGGTACGTTTTTGCTAGGCCATTAAAGGTGATAATTGGCACATCATCACACAGCGCACCAATCGAGCTGTGGCTGACACCGTCATACAAGATTTTCTCGTAAATTTCATCGCTCAGTAACAATAACTTGTGCTCGCGAGCAATATTGATAAGTTCCATCAACAGATCATCACTATACACCGCCCCTGTTGGGTTATTCGGGTTTATAAGCACCAACGCTTTGGTCTTTGAGGTGATCTTCGATTTAATATCAGCAATATCAGGGAACCAATCTTGTTCTTCATCACATAGATAATGCACAGGGTTACCTCCTGCTAATTTAACCGATGCAGTCCATAGCGGATAATCCGGTGCAGGAATAAGCACTTCATCGTCATTATCAAGTAATGCTTGTGTGGTCATTTGAATTAATTCGCTGACCCCATTGCCGATATAAATATTATCGACATCAAGATTAAATAATCCGCGTTGCTGATAGTGTTGATAGACAGCCACACGGGCTGAGTAGAGGCCTTTAGAGTCACAGTAGCCTTGGGCTGAATATAAGTTACGAATGATATCTTTGTGCATATCTTCAGGCATATCAAAGCCAAAGGCAGCTGGGTTGCCAATGTTTAGCTTTAATACTTTTTGCCCTTCGTCTTCCATTTTTCGAGCTTGTGCAAGCACAGGCCCACGTATGTCATAACAGACACCGTCTAGTTTGTGACTCTTTTTGATTTGTGACATGGTTACCTCTACTAATTAGCCTTAAGACTAACCCAGTAAGGGGCCACCACGCCAGAGGATTATTGCGGTTATAACTGAAATAAATTCAAGTTTTTAGCGAGTAGCGAACCAAACTTGTAATTTTTCTACAGAACCTGAAACTTGTTCATCAAGGGTTTGTGATTTTTCTTGTGCAGTGGCTACATCACCTTGGTTCAAGGTCAGTTCAATTTCTTGCGCAAGCGATGATAAACTTGCAGCACCAAATTGAGCTGCATTTGATTTTAAACTGTGTGCATGCCTTGCAGCTGCTTCGTTATCTGAACCAAGATTTGCAAGTACTTCAGAGCCTAAACGCTGAAATTCACTACAACAAAAGGTCAAGGTGTCGGCAAATTGGTCACCTAAAAGTGATTCCATCCCTTCCAGTGCACTCTCATCAATTGTGATTGTCGTCATCTTTATCCCTTAATCAAAAACGTAATTATATAAATCGCAACTTTAGCCGTTCATAGCTAAAAAGCAAACCTGCTTTGCGAGTTAAGCTCATGTATACTAGGTATAGTTTTGATTTACACCTGAGTTCGTATGGCTAGAGAATTGTGCTCACATTGTGGCTTTTCAGTTAAAACCTGTTTATGTGATTCAATAAGCATAATCAATAATAAACTAAAAATCATTATATTACGCCACCCTAGTGAGGAAAAAGTTACTAAGAACACCGCTAATTTACTGAATTTAGGCTTAGATAACTGCCAAATCATTGCAGGTGAGTCAGAACAAGACTTTTTACAGCTCGCAACATTGCCAAAAGCAACAACTGCGGTACTCTATCCTGCTGATAATGCATTATGTTTAGATGAACACACTGCCACTACAGATGCTTTCAAACAGTCTTTAACTCATTTAATTGTGATTGATGGTACGTGGAAAAAAGCCTACAAAATGCTGCAATTAACTCCAAGCCTTCAGGGGTTTCAGGCTGTGAGTTTTAAGCAAATACCACAAAACAAATACGTCATTCGTAAAGCACCACGCGCAGATAGCTTATCAACTTTAGAAGCAGTGGCTCATAGCCTTAAACTGATTGAAGGCCTTGATGTAACACCGCTATACAGATTATTAGCAGCACTGGTCGATAAGCAAACCCAACATATGCCAGATGATGTTAAGGCACGCTATTTATAATGCGTGTATCAAAACGGCTTAGTGCCGGTTTTCACCGTCAGGGACCAGATTATCGCTTTGATGATCAGGTCGATTTTGACGATATTCGCGATACCTTTGGTTTTCGTACCATGGTGGTTGGCAATTGGGTTAATAAGCAAGAGCGGCTATTAGCGGCGAATTTAATTTACGATGCCTTAGCTGATCTAGCGCAAATACTGACTTTACCCCCAACGGCAATAGGCCTTAGGGGAAAGCTTAATTTTGCCTTTGGTCATGGTGGCCAAAAAGGTGTGCAGGCTCATTATAATGCTCACAGTCAAACCCTTGCGCTAGCAAAAAATGCCGGTGGTGGCGCTCTGGCACATGAATGGTTTCATGCGTTTGATCACCATATTTGTCAGCATTTATTTAAGAGCAGAAAGAGTATGCAATTTTGCTCAGCACTGTGGCTCGAACAGTCACCAGATTTGAGTCATCCACTTAATCAACACTTAAATGAGTTTTACCATCAGGTATTTTTAGACACCTCAGGTGAAAATCCAAATGCGTTCGTGAAGCAATCTATCGCTTTTGATAGGCAAGTAAAGCAACTTTATATGAGTATGCCTGAAGAACTAGCGGCTCGCTGTTTTGAAAAGTGTATTGCCATGCACCCTGATATAAAAAATAGCTTTTTAGTGAGTGGGTTATCGACAAGTGGCTTAATCTACCCAGATGAGCAGCATACAATGCGCTGCTTTTCAGCACTGCTGAATTACTTTAATCAGTTAGGTTCGCTGTTGCATCAAGGCTAATTTCAACTTTCTGCACCTCGCTTATCCAAGTTAAGTAATCATCTGCACAAAGCGGTTTTGAAAAATAATACCCTTGTCCAAATTGGCAGCCATAACTTTGCAGCATTGCTAGGCTTTGCTCATCTTCAATACCCTCAGCAACAACATGTGCACCCAAAGTAGTGGCGATGTCACAGGTTGCCCGGCAAATACTCTGATCGTTCACTGAAAATGGCAGGTTTAACACAAATTGTTTATCTATTTTCACCTCATCAAAGCCTAGCTGGCTCAGATAAGCAAGCGATGAGTAGCCGGTACCAAAATCATCAATTGCTAGCTTTAAACCGATTAAACGATAGTCATCAAGTGTCGCTTTGATCTTTTTACTTTCCTCCAAAGTTGCAGATTCTGTAAGCTCCAGCATCACAGATTCGGCACGCACTTTTTGCTCATTTAAAATAGTGATTAAAAGCACGGGTAAGTCTTTATTTAATAAATCTTTTGCTGAAATATTAATAGAAATAACGTGATCGGGTATCAGTTTGCAAAACTTCGCTTGCCATTCAATGCCCCTTTCAACGACCCACTCTGTAAGCTGATTGATCACCCCTGCTGACTCTGCAATTGGAATAAATACATCTGGGCTTACTGCACCAAATACAGGATGCTGCCATCGCAGCAATGCTTCACAGCCCACTACTTTGCCTGTTTTCAAACATATCTGCGGCTGAAAGTGTAAGCTGAGTTGGTTCTCATCAATCGCAATTTTAAGTGCAGCAGCAATCGATAACCTTTGCTCAGAAAGGCGTGCAGTTTCTGAATCGAACATGCGCCAACGTTCACCTTGTAAACGCTTTTCAGACATAGCTTGTATCGCACATTGCAAGATTTGTTTCGCGGTATTGCCATGCATCGGGTAATAGGCAACCCCAATATCAACACTATCAACTAAATTAATATCTTCATGGGTGAGCCCTTCTTCAAAGACCCCATGGATCAAACATGCAAACTGCTCTATGTGACTTAGCTCAAGCTCGCCCATAATTAAACAGCCAAACGTACTGTCATCAACGTGAGCAAGCCACGCGCTTCTGCTTGCTTGAATTTCAAGCTTTAGTGCACTCATACTCTGTAGCTGAGTATTTAAGATACTTAATCTTTCATTGATACAAATATTGGCTTGCTCAAAACCAAATGTAGAGCGGGCATTTGAAAGTACATGAGGTTTAAATAATAAAACTGAAAAGTGTTGTTTCTGCGATACTTTCTTCACCATTTGCGCGAGTAAAAACTGCTTATTTGGTAGCTTAGTATCTGCATCATGTAACATGGAGTAGCTAAACGCTGAGATTTGCTGGCGATCTTTTAATAACAGTACGGAACATATCGCAAGTGATGCCATAAGTAAGATGGTGTTATGAACACCATGGTAACCAATGCCAAAGCCATTCCAGATAAATAGACTCAGCACTTGAATAACAATAGTTAAAAGCATAAAAACACGCAGGTGAGTACGGTTGTTTTTACGCTTAATCAAACTATAAAAGATTACAGAAGCAAAGCACAAAAAGCCCAAACAGCTGACTATAAAAAGCCACTGACGATTAAACTGAGGCAATAGTGATGACAACACGGCTGCGCTGAGTAAACAAACCATCATAGCTTGCCAAGCCTTTTTAAACGTAACTTTATAGGTATGGATCGCTAGAAAGTGATATAAAAAATAGCTTATAAAACATAATGCAAACTCATTAACAGGCCATTTTGCTTCCCAGTCTAAACCATCAACAAGATAGTTTATTAACCCGTTATCAATCAAAAATCCGATACAAACCAACACGAAGTACGCATCCAACACTAAGTATTTTGGTTGCTGCGATACAAAAAAATAGACAGCACATACAAACATACATAAAACTAGCACGCCTAAAATTGCGCCATAGCTTAAAATTATTTGATGTAAATTGGTTTCAAATATTTTGGCTGAAACCACCCCAACTTCTATCGTCAGTGCCCTATCGTGCTCAAAGTTAACCAATGCCCAGCGATGGCCCTGGCTATGCTCTATTAACCAGTGCGGTCGAACATTTGATAAGCTTTCGAGTGAAGCGAGTCGCTGATTATTGGTAGCCTGATAGTTTTCATCTAAAAGATAAAATTTAGCCCAGGTTAAATTAGGCTCACCAAGATAAACAACGTAATTATTATTGTCGGGTAGTTGGAATAAATCGATTATTAACCAATGAGATGTTTGCGGGGCAAGGCGAATAGAACTGCTTTCGAGTGCATTCAGCTTTTTAGCATTTTGTAGTGATTGTTCCAAGGATTCACTTAATTTGGCAAGTGGCTCAGCGGAGTCAAGCAGCCAAACTGATGCACTATCACTGGCAGCAAAAGTACTTACGCTGTGTAACAACACACAACACAGAAATACGAGCAATTTTTTTATAACCCGATGGACTTGCTTGCCAATAAAGTGCATTTTAGCTCCGTGCTTTAAACACCAGCTAAAAGTATGGGAGGAATACGCTTAAATTGCCAATTATGCAGGCTTTAATTAGGTAAAAAGTTCAGTAACAAAATGTTATGTGGCCCGAAAGCCACACAAACTCTAATTATTTATTATCATCACTGATACGACTTGCAACCGCCGAATTTTGATCTTTATATTTTGCGTCTTTACGAACGTTGTATGGGTTTTCTGCAGGGCTTGTCATGGTTTCAAAGCTCATGGCACCAATTTTCATCATTGGGCGTAAAGCCAATGGCAATTTGCCTGAGTTATAAAACTCTAACACGATATTACCAGACCAGCCCGGATCAATACGATGTGCTGTAACATGAACCATCAAACCAAGACGTGCTAACGATGAACGACCATCTAACCAACCAACAATATCTGCTGGTAATGTGACTTTTTCATGGGTGATAGCCAGTGCCAGTTCACCTGGGTGGAGGAAAAATGCTTCTTCTTCAGCAAGCACAATCTCATCACTCATGATTGATTCCATCGCCTTATTTAACTGATCTTTTGGACCACTTAAGTCAACATAGGCTGCGGTATGATCTTGGAAAACTCGAAACTTGTTGCCCAACCGCAAGTCTACCGTCACACCTGAAATCATTTCTTTACTCGGTGTAGGCTCAATAACAATGCGGCCTTCGTCAATATACTGCTGAATATGGGTATCTGATAATCTCATTTATTATTCTACCTAATACAACTTAAACATATGATTTTAAGTTGAAAAAACACGCTAAGCTCTAGTTGAAACACAACAAAAATCGAGTGTGTATCAGTAAAGCCAAATGGGGTGGCTATAGTGTGCCATATATTACACAAATCATCAGCGTGTTGCGCGAATAATTCTCAACAAAATAAGATAAGCCATCTCAGGTAATAAGATCAGTGTTTTCTGATTTATCTGAAGTACTGAGTTTTGTTTTAATGCCCCGTCTATAAGGAGAATGAGGATAAGTTGTTATGGATTACGTTATTTTATCCGTAATAACATTGCCAGCATGCGTTGTCGCAATTTTAATAGCCAAAAACTACGCTAAAAAGCACGATTTATGGCATGGCTTTCTCGTTTTTGTCGGTTCACTACTTTTAACTAGCTGGTCGGTGGTGGGCTTAGTTGCTAACGAAACGTTCTTTTTCCCGCTACCTTCATTACTCACTATAGCCTTTTACTTCTACTGTTTCGGTGAAACCGATATTGTGTTCATGCCTAATTTATTAATTAATCCTGGCATTGCTATTTTTTGCTATTTTTCGGGTTACTTCTTTTATCGCAAGAAACCATTCTAAACCCGTTATTTATTTTCACATTTTGAAAATCACGTTTTTTAATAAAAAAAGCCGCTCATTGAGCGGCTTTTGTTCCTTTGGGGATCACATATTAAAAGCTATAACGGGCACCGATTGTGTAACGTGGTCCGTATTGACGAGCAAATAAGAACTGCTCTTCGTAACGACCGTAGCCACGCTCAGTTTCGTTGTTAAGGTTTATACCTTCAAAGAAAACAGTCATGTTTTCGTTGATGTCGTAGTTAACACTTAAGTCCCATTGACCGTAGGTATCGCCAAATTGTGGGGGCGCATCAGATGAACCTTGCGCTTGACCAACACCAATTAAGTATGAGTCACGCCATGCGTAAGTCACTTTTACTGATAAGCCATCTTTATCATAGAAGGCTTGGAAGTTCGCTGAATCACTTAAACCCGATAGTGGAGCTTGCTGAGTTAAACTTGCTACATCAAATTCAACATCACCATCTACAAATGTTGCGTTGACACCTAAACCAAAGCCACTTTCACCAAATAAGTGTTGAACAGCAAGTTCAAAGCCATCAACTGATTTGCTATCAGTATTTTGTGGCTGAGAAATATTCCATACCATCAGTGGATCTGAACTCGTTGGCTCAATGGCACCGTCCGCATTACCATAACCTAATGCCAGCATTTCATTGAACACAGCGTCACTCGTTGCCTGCTCGCCACGTGCTTCTACAGATGCCACAGCTTCAAGGTAACGAGGACCATTTAAGATATCGTATAGACCTTCAATGGTTGTTTCAGTGATTTGCGTTTGAATAAAGTTATCTACGTCTTTTTTGAAGTAACCAACTGACGCATAACTGCCTTCGCCGTAGTAGTACTCAAGTGATAAATCGAGGTTAGTTGATTCAAATGGCAATAGGTTAGTATTACCTTGGCTACCTGTACGCGAACCTGGTTTAGGGCTACCCGTTAAGCTACGACCACCAGCCAAATTACCCAGCGGCGCACGTGCCATGGTTTTACCCCACGAAACACGACCAACAAGCTCGTCTGTAATTTCAACTTTTACGTCAATGTTCGGCAACCAAATATCGTAGTTACCTTCTTCTTGATAAAAGTTATCTGTACCGCCAGTTTCGTACTGCATGATCCACTCAGATGCACTTACCCAATTAACTTGACTTTCAACACGTTGACGAACCGTACTGGTCACATCAGTTTCTTCATAACGAAGACCTGCGTTAATCTGTATGAAGTAATTAGCTACATCGAACTCCCATAAGCTATTCACATAAAAGCTTTGCGTTTTCTCTTCTACGTAGCTTTCACTGTCGATACCATCATAAAATGGGTCAATTGAGTATTGATTATCGCCCAATAAGTCTTCATTTAAATAAGCAAGTTGACGAGCTAACGCTTCTTCAAAGCTATAGGTGTAGTAATAATTAGGCTCAAGGGCACTACCACCACCAGCGAACTGGTCTAGCATGTCGCCTGTATCATTATAAGTGAACATGCCATCTGGGAAGATTTCGGTGAATGAAGGGTTAAAACCAGGGCCCCCACGTAAGCCACTCCAAGCGGTAAATCCACCCATAGTTTGCTTAGTATTTGCAGCACCGAATTTCACTTTAACAAGCGGAATTTCAAAGCTTTCATTGAACCAGGTTGCATGAAGCTGAGCTTGCTCAACATTAGACTCACCTGGTGAGTAAATAAACTGACTGAAGTTTGAATCTATCTCACTTGGGTCTAGTACTGTAGTACCATTGTTCCAATTAACGTAGGCATGCGGAACCTCACCAGTGCGATAGTCATATACTTTGCTCTGTAACTGGTCAGAGCCAAGAATGATTTGACCATCAGAACCTAAGCCATCATCTGCGCCGTTATCTGTTTCGTTTTTCGAATCATGATAATCGAACTCAACTTCCCACTGGTCATTGATTTGCCATTCTAGGTTTAAACCAATTGAACGTGCTTTAACTTCTGTAGTGGCACGGCTTGCGGTGAATGAACCATCATTACCACTGATATCGGCATAAAGCGCTGTGCCATTTTCATCAAGCTCATAACTATTGATGTTACTGCCAAACTCATTCCAAATACCCCAACCTGCAGTTTCAACACCGGTGATTGCACGACTTGCTGTGTAATCAACCGTTGCAGTAAAGCTTTCAATTGGCGAGTACTGTAAAGTTACTTGGCCATTAGTACGCTCACGTTCAACATCAGCAATACTGTAGTTCATGTCTTTCGGGAAGAAATGATTACCGACACGGTTGCCTTCGCTATCTACTGCACGTGGGTCAATGTAGTCACCTTCATCAAGAGTTGGTAAGTCAACATTGGCCTGCCAACCTTGAATATTGGCACTTTGCTGTTGAAAATCACGTTCTTGATGAGAGAATGATGCCGCAAAACCAAATGTATCATCAGCATAGGTATTGCTGTACATCGCTGAAAACTCTGGCGTTACATCATCACCTTTTTCATTTGACGAGTCATGAATAGCTTTAATAGACGAGCTAAACTTTTCGCCTGGGCTATTTAATGGGCGAGTTGTAATAATATTTACAGTAGCGCCTAGACCACCACTTGGAACATCAGCTTGACCTGATTTCGCTACTTCAAGTGCACTTACACCATCAGCGGCAATATTCTCAAGGGCGTATGAACGTGTATAACCCGTGCCTGGCATTTGACGGCCATTCAACATTACTAGGTTAAACTCAGGGCCAAAACCACGTACCGTAATTTCGCTACCTTCGCCGTTTGAACGGCTCACTGATACACCGGTAATACGCTGTAATGATTCAGCTAAGTTAGTATCTGGGAATTTACCCATCTCTTCTGCTGAAATCGCATCAACAACACCTGTTGCATCACGTTTCATATCCATGGCGCGGATCATACTGCCACGAATACCTTTAATTTCGATAACTTCAATATCGTTATCAGCTTTCTCTTGCTCATCCTGTGCATAAGCCGACATAGTGCCTAGCCCTGCGGTTAAAATCATCGCAACTGACGCTGCAAGAGGTGTTTTAATAAATTTTGTGCTTTTCATGATATACCTGCTTTTGCAATATGTTGTCATGGATACTGGGTGCTGTAATCAGCACCCATCACTTGTTGCCAATCTTAATTACGGGTTTGCAATAACTGCATTATCAATACGGTAAACCGCACCTTCACCCATACCCCATGACGGGAACACCATAACAACGTCGATTGCACTAATATCAAGACCTGCACTTAGTAAATCGGCAAGTGTATAAGTATAGGTTTGCCACTCACCAACCACAGGCTCGACACCTTCTTGGCTTGCACTCAACGCAAGCTCCACAGCTTGACCTGCATCGTTTGATTCAATTTTGAATAACCACTGAGCATCTTGGTCGCTGGCGTTTGAAACTATCTTCATCTCAAAACGAACCACACCTTCAGATAATAAGTGTGATGCATCAAAGCTCACGCCATCATCAGCTAAAAACCCCATTACCGTAGCGGTAGAACCAATTTGAAACTCTGCCACAGAGCCATGAGTTTCATCGTCAGTTTCGACTGTTGGCGTGCTACCAGCACAACAATCCCAAATGCTCCACTGATCAGCCACGTTTTCGGCAAACAGCGTCAGCTCTGATGCTGCCGATTCTTGCTCTGGTGCATAAATGCGAGCATTGTCGACACGGTAAACTGCACCTTCACCTTGACCCCAAGCAGGGAAAATCATGATTACATCAATAGCACTTACATCTAAACCTGCGTTTAATAAAGTACTGATTGGGAACGTGTATGTTTGCCATTCACCAGCAACAGGGTCAACACCTTCTGAGCTTGTGTTAAGGTTAACTTCTACTGCTGTTGCACCTTCATTAGACTCAACTTTTAATAGCCAAGGCGCATCTGGTGTTGATGATAAAGAGGTGATCTTCATCTCAAACTGCAGCATGCCGTCATCAACCAATGCTGATGCGTCAAACTGCGTACCACTGCCACCAGATGAAGTACGGTTAATAAAGCCCATTACCGTAGGAGTTGCACCAATAGAGAACTCTGCAGTAACACCATGCTCTTCGTCGTCGACTACTTCAACAGGTGTTGAACCACCACAACAATCCCATAGCGGCCAATCAAGATTAGTTTCATCAGTGAATAAAGTTAATGAAGGTAATGTTGTTGTGCCGCCATTGGTAATTTCAACATTATCAACACGGTAAACAGCACCCTCACCTTGACCCCATGCAGGGAAAATCATGATTACATCAATCAGTGATACGTTTAAGCCCGCATCAGCTAATGTTTGCAGTGGGAAGGTATAAGTTTGCCATTCACCGGCAACTGGGCTAACACCTTCTGTACTTGCACTTAGGTTTAGCTCAACGGCTGTCGCGCCTTCATCACTTTCGATTTTAAATAACCAAGGTGCGTCTGGCGTTGATGGTAAAGACGTTACTTGCATATCAAAAGTCACATAGCCGTCTTCTAACATTGCACTGGCATCATAAGGTGACGCTTCACCGTTTTCATCGGTAATAAAGGCATCACGGCTAATAAAGCCATTTACAGTAGGTTCCGCACCCACACTAAATTCAACCACATTACCACGGTCTTCATCTTCAACTAATCCTGGCGTTGTGCCACCACAACAGTCCCATGCAGGCCAGTTAGGGTTAAAACTGCTATCAAAAATAGTCAGCGGCGTAACAGTGCCATCACTTGGTGGCGTTGGAGCAGGAGCTGCGCCTTGCACTAGTGCATCTTCTAAATTGTCATAACCTGGGCGAACTGTTTCACAGCCTTTACCTGTGTCTGGATCTTGAGCACATTCATAAACACGTACATAGTCAACTTCAAAAGTTTGACCATTTTCGAATGCAGTTGCATCAATACCAAGGGCATTAACATTTTCAGGCCAATCACCGCCAACAGCAAAGTTTAAGATTAAATAAAACTCTTGGTTAAATGGCGCAGCGTCCCAGAAAGTTGTTAACTCACCAGTTGTTTGATCAAAGTACTCTGTGTACCAACCCTTATGTTTAAGAGCCAGTGCTTCACCGTCAGCGTTATAAAGTAATTCTGACTGGCGCTGTGTTGCATATAAATAATCATCTACGTACCAACGAATTTCACCCTCTTGCCATTCAATAGCATAAGTATGAAAATCATCGGCTGGATTTGAATCTTGCGCGAAGGTGTACGCTTGACCACTACTGTCGTTATTTGGCCACGCTTGACCATAATGTAACGTGCCGTAGATATTTGACTCTAAGCCATCATCATTTTCGACTTTTAAATTCACTGATTCTAAAATGTCGATTTCACCTGAACGAGGCCACTCACCGTAAACTTCGTCGGTTGGCATCATCCAAAACGCAGGCCAAGAACCTTGACCGCTAGGTAGTTTTGCTCTTACTTCAAAACGGCCATATTTAAAATCGGCTTTGTAGCGAGTATTGATACGTGCAGATGTATAAGGCTTTGCAGCACCGTCTTCTGCAGGCAATGCAACGATATTAAGAATACCGTCTGCAACAAAGGCGTTTTCTTCACTGTCGGTATAACATTGTTTTTCGTTATTACCGCCACCTGCACAGTCTATTTCGAAATTCCATTTGTTGTCATCAATGGCATCGCCGTCAAAGTTATCTTCCCAAACCATCACCCAATCTGAAACTGGTTCAGTTGGATCGACAGTATCTATTTTTGTATCTGTGGCAGAGCCACCGCAGCCAGCTAAAGTCGCTACAGAAAGCGCCATTGCTAGTTGTGTTAAGTGTGTTTTGAATTTGTTCATTGCATTGAACCCTAACATTATGTGTTTGTTAGTACTCAACTGATATATATAGAGTATAGTTTTAATCAGTCAATTGTAAGCGCTTACATTGACAGACAAATAAAAAGACCTAACAATGTAAGCGCTTTCATTAGAGTATGTCACGGTTATTAAAACGTCAATAAAATATTAACATTTGCTGCAACTTTGTTTTTCGACATATTTCACGAAAATGCAGGCTATATGCGACTAAAAGTGGGGTTAGATAGAAAAATTTAGTACAAAATAATCAATCTGGATTTTGTTAACAAGAAAAACCCACTAACAAAATCTTTGCAACAATCAATCTTCAGTAATGACAATTTCAACTGCGCTTGTGTGCGCCTGTTGATAATACAAGCTACTAGCAAGCACGCGTGCTGCAGTTTTGTAGGTTTCACTTATTTGAGCCTCGTTGTCTGTGGCAATTAAATCGCCCTGCTCCGAGCTTTCACGAATTTCAATGGCCAGCGGAATATTAGCCAGCACTGGTACACCATGACGATGTGCTAATTTTACGGCACCATCTTTACCAAATACATGATTAGGCTTACCACAGTGACCACATAAGAAGTAGCTCATGTTTTCAATTAAACCAAGCACAGGTACGTTCACTTTATTGAACATAGCAATGCCCTTTTGCGCATCGGCTAGCGCTAAATCTTGAGGCGTGGTAATGATCACTGCACCACTGGCTGGCACTTTTTGGCTCATGGTTAATTGAATATCGCCCGTACCTGGAGGCATATCAACAATTAGATAATCAAGCTCACCCCAAGCGGTTTCGTTCATTAACTGATTAAGTGCTCCCGATGCCATTGGTCCGCGCCAAACGGTCGCGTCATCACTTGGCACTAAAAAGCCGATCGATTGCGCCTTGAGGTTATGCGCTTCAAAAGGAAGTAAATTTTTATTATCTGCTGTTTTCGGCTCTGCCCCTTGTAGACCTAGAAGCAATGGAATAGACGGGCCATAAATATCAGCATCGAGAATACCCACTTTGGCACCCTCTTGTTCTAAAGCCGAGGCAAGATTCACCGCCGTAGTTGACTTTCCTACGCCGCCCTTACCTGAAGCAACGAGCACAATATGTTTAATTTGCTTAAAACTATATGTGCTAGGTAATTTCACTTTAGCACTAATTGACACAGGCACTGATAGTTTATCAGCGACAAATTTTTCAATCTCAGTGATTTCGCCCACGCCAGCAAAAGGTAGGCTTAGTTTTACCTGCCAGCTTTTATCGCTGTTTTGATTAAGCTCTTCGAGCCAATCTTGCTCAATACCAATGGCAAATGCGCTACTACGGTAGGCGGCTAAGGCTGCAATGATAGGTGCTTTTTCAGCCGATTTACTTGAGAATAGTTTTGACAGTCCAAACATAGCAATAAATTAGCGTTTCTTTGATGAAAAGTGCTGCGGAATTATGTAACATTCAAGGCATTAAAACCAGACAATTAGATAATATCATTGCTTTGAGTTGTCTATGAGCAACTCACAATGAATTAAATAATGATATTCGAGCATATTTGCATCGAACTAATCTCAATTCGGAATGATTATGGCACAGCGAAAGATCCTGATTACTAGCGCATTACCTTATGCCAATGGCCCGACTCACTTAGGTCATTTACTAGAATATATCCAAACTGATATTTGGGCGCGTTTCCAAAAACAACAAGGTCATGAAACCTATTACGTTTGCGCGGATGATGCTCACGGCACACCAATTATGCTTAATGCGCAAAAGCAAGGGATCACGCCAGAAGAGATGGTTAAAAACGTGAGTGTTGAACGTCAACGCGATTTTGCTGATTTCAACATTGAATTTGATAACTATCACAGCACGCACAGTGAAGAAAACCGTCATTTCAGCGAGTTAATCTACAACCGTTTGAATGAAGCGGGTCACATTAAAAAACATACTATTTCTCAACTTTTCGACCCAGAGAAAGGTATCTTCTTACCAGACCGCTTTGTAACGGGTACTTGCCCAACGTGTAAGTCAGAAGATCAAAACGGTGACAGCTGTGATTCTTGTGGTGCAACTTACAGCCCAACTGAACTTATCAACCCACGCTCTGTTATGTCGGGTGCTGAGCCAATCTTAAAAGATTCGGAGCATTACTTCTTCGACCTACCTGCTTTTGAAGACATGCTTAAAGAGTGGTTACACTCAGGCACGATTCAACAAGAAATGGCGAACAAGCTTGATGAATGGTTTGCAGATGGCCTACAGCAGTGGGATATCAGCCGTGACGCACCTTACTTTGGTTTTGAAATCCCAGGTGCACCAGGTAAATACTTCTACGTGTGGTTAGACGCACCTATTGGCTACATGGCGAGCTTTAAAAACCTGTGTGATAAAAAAGGGATTGATTTTGATGCATTTTGGAGCGAAGACTCAGATGCAGAGCTTTACCACTTCATTGGTAAAGACATCATCTATTTCCACAGTCTATTCTGGCCGGCAATGTTAGATGGCGCAAAATTCAGAAAGCCAACAAACGTATTTGCCCATGGTTTTGTGACTGTGAATGGCGCGAAGATGTCTAAATCAAAAGGCACCTTTGTTAAGGCGCGTACTTACCTTGATAACCTAGATCCTGAATATCTTCGTTATTACTACGCGGCAAAATTAAACAACGGTATTACTGACCTTGATTTAAACCTTGAAGACTTTGCACTACGTGTTAACTCTGACTTAGTAGGTAAAGTAGTTAATATCGCAAGCCGTTGTGCAAGTTTCATCACCAAGAAGTTTGACGGTAAGCTTAGCGACACCGTAATGGACGAAGCACTATTAGGTGAGTTCCAAGCAGCTTCTGCAAGCATCGCAAATCACTATGAAAACCGTGATTACAGCCGTGCAATTCGTGAAATCATGGCACTTGCTGATAAAGCAAACCAATTTATCGACGCTAAAGCGCCTTGGGTATTGATTAAAGACGAAACAAAACAACAAGAAACACACGATGTTTGTTCACTTGGCTTAAATATGTTCCGTGTACTTATCACTTACTTAAAACCTGTTCTTCCAGGTATGGCTGCAAACGTTGAAGCTTTCTTAAACGACGATTTAACATGGCAAGGCGCGCAAACTGCGCTTGTTGGTCACGCAATTAATAAGTTCAAACCGCTAATGCAGCGTGTTGAAATGGATAAAGTAAATAAAATGATTGAAGAATCAAAAGAAAGCCTAGTTGCTGAAAAAGACAAGATTGATCCAAACAGCCCACTAGCAAAAGAGCCAATCAGCCCAGAAATCGAATTTGATGATTTTGCGAAAGTTGATTTACGCGTAGCAAAAATTGCTAAAGCAGAACACGTTGAAGGCGCAGATAAGCTATTAAAACTAACCTTAGATTTAGGTGGCGAAACGCGCCAAGTATTCGCAGGTATTAAATCGGCGTATGCACCAGAAGATATCGAAGGCAAGCTAACGGTAATGGTAGCGAACCTTAAGCCTCGTAAGATGCGTTTCGGTATGTCTGAAGGCATGGTATTAGCTGCAGGCCCTGGCGGTAAAGAAATTTATATTCTAAACCCAGATGAAGGCTCAGAGCCTGGCATGCGTGTAATGTAATTACACAATTGCAAGTTAATATAAAAAACCGTTGTGTTTCAGACACAACGGTTTTTTTGTATTTAATGAATGCTTTAGATAATGTTGTTAGCTTATGAGCTTGGGCATGCAGGATACTCAGTCAGTACTTGAGTAATTATTTGCCCAAACTGCTGGTGTTGTTGTTCGGTAATAGCAAAAGCAGCATTGTAAGCTAGGGTATCTGCAAGCTCACCTGTTATGACTTCATAAAAAGTCATCGCGGTCAGTAAGTGCCCTGCATCTGAAGCATGATTGCCATCTGCACTGTAAAAATTAAGCTCAGGTAATGCAGCGATTGCTTTATCCCAAACTAAGCCGATTGGTGCAACACAACTTGCCTCTTTTTCGCTAATCGACAAATGTAATTGATAGACAAGCTCCCCTTCTTTGCTGTCACCTCGCTGTGGATGCTCAGGAAACAAAATAGGTGTAATTTCCAGCTCTTTTGCACTGGCAATTAAACGCTCAGCCTCACTTGTAGAATAATTAACAGAGCCAGACTGAGAATACTTTTGACCTTGAAAAATAGCATGGCTCCAATTGGCTTGCTGTAGCTTTTCAATATTGCCCGAAGTGTTCACTATTTCATCTAAAAAACGACCACTGATGGTAAGAGTTGAAACTTGAGCGTTGGTTAGCTCACTGGAAATAAGCTGTTCAAGCAAATCCCCTAATCTAGCACTATGGCTATTGCCATAAATAATAATTTTATAGTCAGCACTACCACTGTTATCGACAAGCTCAACACCTGTATCCGGTGTTGAGCTGTTAGTGTCATCAACTTTTGTAGATTCGTTTTTTGAGCTCGAACCACATGCAACCAGACTGATCGAAAAGACGAGTAAAAAATAACATCGAATTAATCTCGCAAACTTATCATTTATCATACTTTACCTTTTGGCTTATTATTTTTATGTCGTTAATATTGAAACATAAAATTATAAATTGCCAATTTTGTACTTTTTTTATCTAGGGTGCTAAGTACAAATCATGTAAAACTCGCTCTTTTCGAGGTAAGTAATAATCATCATAATCAAGTGACACTATGACTCTTTTAGCTTTGCCTAATAACTCACTGCGAGGCACTAAACCAATCACTCGTGAGTCTGCACTATTATCACGGTTATCACCCATCGCTAGATACATATCCTTTGGAATTACGACAGGGGCAAAATGCTGCATCACCGAGGGCGTTTTTGATACCACAATAGCGTGCTGAACACCGGCAAGATTTTCAATCAGTGTTTGCTGCTCATGCTCATCATCAGTTAATGCGTAATCAAGTGCTTTACCGTTAATGATCAATTTATTATCGACTAAAGTCACTGTATCGCCCGGCACACCAATAACCCGCTTTATTAAGCGATTATTTGCAGCCTTAGAATCAAATACAATAATATCACCGGCTTTTGGCTCATCTGTGCGCATTAGCGAAATATGACTAAATGGCACACGCAGATCATAAGCCATTTTATCCGTTAAAATACGGTCCCCTTCAATGATGGTCGGATTCATAGAACCTGTTGGCACTTCATACCAATCAGCCACTGCACTTCTGAACACACTCATCAAGCAGATAAATAAAATCAATGAGCGGTTATTTTTCCATACCTTTAAAAGCCAGTTCATATTCGTTCCTAATTTGTTGTTTGATTCATTAGGAGTCTGTGCGGTAGGAATTAGTTCTCAACTAAATGTAACGAAATACGTCAATGATAAAAATACCATACATGGTGTTAAAAATATTTGACATACCGAGCAATGAGTAGTTTACTTAACACCAAGTCAAATATTTTTTACATGGGGTGGAAGAAAATGAGCTACAAAGAAATGACAATTTGGGGCACCTTGGTGGTAACCATAGGCCTTTTAAGCTATTACCTGTTAGGCATTAATTCACTACAAGCTGCAGGTGATCTTAGCCAAGATACTATGGTGTCTTATTTGTATAAGGTTGTCGTGGTTGCGGTGATCTTAGAGATCATTATGCAATCTGTGCTTGCAGGCATTAAACACAAAGAAGCAGACTTAGGGGATGATGAGCGTGATAAGCTCATTGAGCTAAAAAGCACCAAACTTGGTCACTGGTTCTGCTCTGCAACTATCTTAATGTGTGTATTTTTAGCGACGCAAATTGAGCGCGTATCTGGACGCATGCTGTTACCTGAGGTCTCTGATCTATATAATATTATGCACTTTCTAATTATTGGTTTTTTAGCCAGTGAAATTATTACTATTGCCAGCAAAGCGTATTTATATCGAAGAGACAGCTAGATGACAAAACAGCTCAGTAATACCATTCGGGAACTTCGATTTCATCACAACGAAATGACTCAGCAAGCATTGGCAGAGGCAGTTGGCGTTTCAAGGCAAACTATAGTAGCAATTGAAAAAGGTAAATATTCACCCTCGCTCGAGGTGGCTTTTAAGATTGCTCAACTGTTTGATAAGAAACTAGACGACGTGTTTTCGTATCAGTAATTAACAAAAAAGGTTAGCCAAAGAGCTAACCTTTTTTAAATTCGTATCATTTAATTTTATGACTGCTGATTTTTGAACTGCGCTTTGGCTTGCTCAACTTCATCATCACTGATACCCACTGATTCAGCCGCTTCTTTAATAAGGTGTGGCTGCGTCATCACTAATGCCATCAATTGTTGAAGCTTTTCTGGTGGGATACCTAACTGTTGGACTAGACCCATTGCCATCATTGGGTTTTCCATAAACGCTTGAAACAGCTCACGCACTTTCTCGTCACTTACATTGTGCTCTTTGAGCATTGCAATAATAGGGTTCATATTAACCTTTACTTTTAACTACTAATAAAACCAATAATATGGGCAAATTGATGTTATTCAACTAACATCACCACTTTTCCCGAGTTTTCGTTGTTATCTAAAATACGGTGAGCCTCATTCGCTTCTTGCCAATTTAAGGTTTTATAGATATTGCAATCGAACAGCCCGTTGGCCAAGTCATCATAAAAGCGCGAAATAAACTGCTCTTTTAAATGACGTTTAAACTCAATTGAACGATTACGCAAAGTTGATGCATGAAAGGAAATACGTTTGCTAAGCAGCCTTGCAAAGTCAACCTCAGCAAAGCGCGCATCTAAAAAGGCTAACATCACAATTTGGCAATCCATTGCTGCAACGGCAGCATTTTTATTTAAATAGCTTCCTGAGACAGGATCAACAATGGTATTGGCCTGTAAATTATTGGCTTTGAAGTACTCTACAAAATCAGTGGTTTTATAATTAATGGTGTGATCTGCACCAAGCTGTTTGGCATGCTCACACTTTTCATCACTACCTGCGGTGATCACCACTTGAGCGCCTGCGCGTTTTGCCATTTGAATTGCCGCCCCACCGACACCACTAGCTCCCGCATGGATCAGTGCCGTCTGCCCCGCTTTGAGCTGACCAAATTGAAATAAGGCAGAAAAAGCCGTTAAGTATACTTCACTGATAGCAGCGCCTTGGGCCATTGTCATTTCATCTGGTAACGGCATTACTTGTGCAGCATCAACGGCAACATACTCGCTGTAAGCACCGCCCGCACACAAGGCAAAAACGCGTTTATTAAGCCAATCTCCCGATACTGCACTGCCTTGCTCAACAATGGTACCGGCGCATTCTAACCCTAGAATTTCACTGTCACCTTTGGGCGCAGGATATTTACCTTGTCGCTGTAAACAATCTGCCCGATTAACGCCGATTGCTGCAACAGCAATAAGAACTTCGTTATCTTTTAGGGCTGGTTTATCTGTTTGCGCAAAATGTAACTGTGAGTCTTCGTGCTTAATATAACGCATATCACCTTCTATTTAATTCGTTGCCAGATCTCAGCTTCGACTAATTTGCCATTTTCATACAAGGTGTGGTGCCACAAGTCACCTTTTATTTTGTAATCAAATGCCATGGTCTTACCAAGTAGTGAAGGAACATTACCATAGGAAAAAGTTTCGATAAATTGCTGGTCTTGCAAAACATATTTGCCGCCACCAGCATAATGAAAGTTGCCTTGCTTTTGGGTGATATAGCTAAAATGACTGGGTGTAATCAGTTTAACAGAGGTAATTTCTGGCGCTTTTGCCGTCACATAGCCGTCATTGGTTGCATATTTGCCTTCAACAAATTGCCAGCTACCTAATAACGGATTGGCGCTTACCATAGACGAAATAAATAAACTCGATAATAACAGTGTGTTTTTCATAGTGCGTTCCTTAGCAATTTTTTCAATAGCATACGCTAACACTATGTTCCTATTAAACAGTTATAGGTTGAGTTTTTTTCATTTGAGCTCTCATCGACGAAAAGCGCCAAGACTGCTTATAAGGATAAACATCAAGCAATTGCCCATCGTTTATCGCAGTTTGTAATTGCTGCCACATCGTGGCAGTGAAAATATCTTGATGTGCAGCATTGAAGTGATCAAACGCTCGCTTATTAGCGCTAAAAAATACTTTAAACTGGCTCGGAAATACGTCGTTTTCTGCGATATCAAAGTAGCTTTCGCTGCTGAGCTCATCTAATGAGTCATCGGTTTTTGGCAGCTCTCTAAATTGACACTCTGTCATCGGACAAATTTCATCGTAGTCATAAAACACCACTCTTCCCCAACGGGTTACACCAAAGTTTTTCATCAGCATATCACCGGGGAAAATATTAGCCCCCGCAAGCTCTTTTATCGCTTTACCGTAATCAACCATTACTTGCTGCAGTTTTCGCTCATCACAGTCGTTTATATACAAATTAAGCGGCGTCATTTTTCGCTCTACATAAACATGGCGCAAAATAAGTGCATTACCCGAGATCACTAAGCTATCGCCAATTTGCTGCTGCATTATTTGTATAAGCTCATCACTAAATCGGCTTAAATCAAACGCTAAATAACGAAATTCGTGGGTATCAACTAGCCGTCCTACTCGGTCGGCTTGTTTAACAAAGTCGTACTTAGCCATTACTTGTTGTTTGGTGGCCGTTTTTGGCGCACTAAATTTATCCTTTATTACCTTGTACACATAATCTGAGCCTGGGGTGGTAAATACCAGCATCACCATGCCCGGCGTACCCGGCGCAAGTGTGTATTTATCGTCAACGGGGCTATTACGGGTGGTATCAACTTTATAACGATAAAACTCGGTTTTCGCGTGTTTGATAAAGCCTATGGCATTAAACAGCTCAAAACGTTGCTTATGAGGCATTAAAACACTGAGGTAATCAACATATCGGGCGGGTTGGTCAGTGTCGACCATAAAATAAGTACGCGCAAAGCCAAACAACAAGCTGAGTTGATCAGCTCCCATCATCACAGCATCAATGTGAAGACCTTTTTCACTGTTTAATAGCGCAATCGCAAATGGCATGTTATCGCCATTTTTAGCAATACAACGACCTATGATGTAGCACGCTTTATTTCTGAAAAACAATGAATTAGCGTATTCAATATAGCCATCGTTGAGAGCAAGCAGCTCATAAACTTGTGGGCATTGTTGTTTCGCTCCAGCAATCAAGGTACGCTGTAACATGGCAACATCATCAGTAAAATCAGCGTATTGTGACCGAAATACATGGCGCTTGATCAAGCTACTAATCGCACTTTCAAAGCCATTTTGCAGGGAAATGCGGCTAACCAATGAATCAAAGGGTCTTGGCCCCAGTTGATATCGTGCTTTTAGTACAAACAAGTGCACATTGCGGATTTTTCGTGAGTCCCAAATTGCACCGAAGGTTGAGTTAAAAAAGGTATGAGCAATAGGCTGGTTTTCATGGCTTTGCACCATTTCTGCGTATATTTGTTTGGCTAATAACCAAAGCGCTGGGTCGTCTACTTCGCTATAAGCAATAATTTTTACCGCTTGGCTTACCTTTTTTACTTGCCCTTCGTAAACTTGCAATCGCGATTTCATAGCCCCTTGAACTTGATGCCACTGGCGCTGTTCAAAACGACTTTGTGCACCGAGGGTAATATTTAAAAACTCTGCAAACATAGCCTCAAAGCCAGCATACACCGCACGGGCAAGCTTAGTCGCTACGACCTGATTTAACTGTTCGCTGTGTGATTTAACAGCCAAATGTGAATTTTGCTGTGGCATTATTTTTATCGCTTATGCTGATTATTTTAGTCGCCTTGTTTACACACAATAGCAAGCGCGCTTTAATTTAGGTAATTAATAAAGATAATAAATAAGATTGATCAAATGAATATTAGGCACGTCGACCTCAACCTACTGGTGTATTTAAATGTCCTCATTGATGAACAAAGTGTGTCTAAAGCCGCCAATAAACTAGCTTTGACTCAACCTGCAATGAGTAACGCCCTTAAGCGTTTGCGAGATTTGTTTGATGATCCATTATTAGTGAGAGCCGCAGGCACAATGACGCCAACCGCCAAAGCGCTCAGCCTTAAACCTGAGATAGAATCACTGTTAAAAATGGCTGAAGAAATTACTCAGCCAAGTGAGGTATTCGATCCGAGCACCGCGAATATTACGTTTCGGATCATGGCAAACGACTACCTTGAATCAACCCTTATTGCGCCATTTATCACCCAGCAGCTAGCAAAAAATCCGGGGCTTAACTTTGATATTTTGAGTCCAAGCGATGTTAACCTTCAAGATATGGAAAAAGGCACCATCGACCTTGCCATTAATCGCTTTAACGGCCTGCCCCGCTCATTTCACCAAGCCAGTGTCTGGCGAGACAATTACTGCTGCTTAACACACCCAGACAACCCTTACTTGCAACAGCAAAACCTCGAAGGCTACCTTGCTCAAGAGCACATTTGGGTGAATCGGGCTGGTTGGGGCGTAGAAGCGGCAGTAACAAATAAATCAGGCAGCCAAAAACTCGGCTGGGTCGATGAGGCATTATGGCAACTAGAACAAACCCGCAATATTCGCGTATTCACCCGCCATTACATGGTGGCGAGCCTACTTTGCCAATCACCTCAACTCATAGCAACACTGCCCCGTCGCCAAGCCATGTTATTAGCAAAACACACTGATTTGGTAATAAGTCCAGTGCCATTTCAAATCGTGCCTATTGAAGTAAAAATGTTATGGAGCCCTTTGCTACATCACGCAAACCCGCATCAGTGGCTGCGTAGAGAGCTACTTGCCTTTGCCAGTACCGTAGCTGATCGTTAAAAACAGTATAATATTGATAAAATCAATATCAGTTATTGAAAACAACAATTTCATTAATAATGAGTGAAGGGCTAGAGTGAAGTTAAGCACATAAACAAAGAGAAAATGATTATGGAAACTTCAGCGCAATTCACTCAACAGGACGGCCTTTACATCAATGGTCAATTACACTCATTCATCGAGCAGCAGCTTTGTAAAAAAAGCGATTTAGCCTGCGATGAGATTTACCAAACACTGGCAACAATGGTTGATGAGTTTGGTTGCCAATGCCGTAAAACCAAACATCAAGATGATGATGTTTTACAAGCAGAGACACTGTTAAAAGCGTATAGCACAGTACGTACTCACCCGCATTGTCATGTTGATGCACAAACAACAACTGCAGTGTTAGATGAATACTGCTGCCAAGTACCAGCTATTTTAGTGGTTGCGTTAATGGATACATTAACAGGCATGACAAGCAACGAACCTGGTGCAGAGCACATTTACCAACGTGCAGCACAGTTAACAGGTAAACCATGTGTCTACGCAGTTAAAAGCGCCAATGCCGCTTAATATGGTTCATTATTTGAGTTACTTATTCGCGCGATGATGCTTGTTGCAAAATCACTGCAACTAAGCATCGTCGCACCGGCTACTAGGTTAGCCAAATCAAACGTCATTTCATTTGCGCTAAGCGTCTGCTCTAGGGCTTTTTCTATTTTATTCGCCGCTTCGTGCCAGCCCATAAAGCGTAGCATCATAACCGCACTTAAAATACTGCTTGTTGGATTTGCACTGTCTTCCCCGGCTATGCGATTAAATGTGCCATGAGTCGGTTCAAAAAAGGCCACTTCATTATTTAAGTTTGCCGCAGGCATAATACCTACCCCACCGACTTGTGCGGTTAGCATATCAGCTAAGTAATCGCCGTTTTGATTGGTTGTTACCACCACATCAAATTGCTCTGGGGTGAGCAGCGCTTGTTGTAGCATGTTATCGGCAATGACTTCTTTGATAATTAAATCATCTTGCTCGTCACGTTTGATCACTAACCAACGACCATTTTCATGCGCTACAGCGTTAAACTCTTGCTCTGCTAGGGCAAATGCCCAGCGTTTAAAGGCGCCATCGGTAAATTTAAGTACATTACCTTTGTGCACCACAGTCAGTGATTCACTGTGCTCTTTGAGGGCAAAGTTTAGAGCGTAACGCATTAGTCGCTCTGCCGCCTCTTTCGAGCTATTTTTAATACCAATACCGCATTGGTTATCAAAACGAAGTCGGGTGACACCCATTTCTTGGCACAGAAAATCAAGCATACGCTCGTTGTCAATACTGCCAGCCTGCCACTCAATGCCTGAGTAAACATCTTCAGAGCTGTCGCGTATTACTGTGATTTGAGTTTTTTCAGGCTCTTTTAAGGGGGATGGTAAATGCGGATAACTGCGAATAGGCCGCATGTTAACGAATAAATCCATCTCATGACGAAGGGCTACATTTAAAGAGCGAAAACCACCGCCGAGGGGGGTTGTTAATGGCCCTTTTATGGCAATTTTATACTGCCTAACCGCATGCAGGGTTTCTTGCGGGAACCAGTCGCCATCGTATAGCGCAGCTGCTTTTTCGCCATTGAACACTTCCATCCAATGTATTTGTTTATCGCCTTGATAAGCATGATTCACTGCAGCATCAACAATATCTCGCATCACCGGGCTGATATCTTGACCAACACCATCGCCTTCAATGTAAGCAATAACCGGGTTATCAGGAATATGCCATTGACCCTTTCTATCGATAGTAATTTGCGCGCCATTCGAGGGTACTGAAATATGTTGATACTGCATCATGCCTTCCCAGCAAGGTGTTTTAATAATATTAATATCAAGAAATAGCTAATTTGTCTGTGCTTACAAAGAAATAGCCGCTATTCAAGCAATCAATGCGTTACCTTGGTTATCTCGTCTTGCATGGCACAAAATAAGGATGCAATAAGCTGCGTATCGAGCGTGACGGTATCTTTTTTAAGCGCAGCATCAACGGCAACCGCTTTAACATAAAGCGTTTCACATTCGAACATGTTCGCAGCGCCTTTAAGCATATGAACATTTCTGCTTAAGCCATCAATGTCCATCTTTTTGTATTGCCCGCGCATTTCTCTATATTGTTCTTCAAGACCTTTTATGTAGTCATCTTTAAGCGCCTGAAACTCTTTTTCAGGTAATTTGATATCGGCTAACTCATCGCAATCTAAGTAACTGGCAATTTTATGGCTAAACGCGTTTCTATCAATTGGTTTAGCGATTAAATCATTGAAGCCTTGCTTCATATAACGGGCAATTTCATGCTTCATGGTATTCGCTGTCAGTGCAATGATTGGCGCACTCACTCCCGTTGCTTGCATCATTTTTAATGCTTCTTGACCGTCCATAATCGGCATTTGAATATCGAGTAAAATAAGGTCAAAGCTGTCTTCGAGGGTTGCTTGCACTGCGTCTTTACCATTTTCAACGGTGGTCACTGTCAGCCCCATACGCTCTAATATTCGCGCAATTAAACGTCGGTTGTCTGGGTGGTCTTCGGCAAGTAATACTCTGCCCTTTAAGTTCTCTGGTGCATCAAGCTTACTAAACGGTGAGGTTTCAACGAGCTTCACTTCGCTCATATCATTAAGCCAACGTGTGTTATCTGTGGTATACACCGACATGGTGAAAATAAACTCACTGCCAGAGCCGACATTACTTTTAACGCTGATATCCCCATCCAATTTCTGCGCAAGGCTCTTTGAAATATTAAGGCCAAGACCCGTGCCACCATATTGCCTAGAAATACTTGAATCCGCTTGATAAAAGGCACTAAACAGGGCTTGTTGCTCTTTGTCTGTCATGCCAATACCGGTGTCTTTTACGCTTATCGACAACTTATCGTTATGACAGCTCACCGTTAAAGTGATACGCCCCACTTGAGTGAACTTAAGGGCGTTGGTTGTTAGGTTTAATAAAATTTGCCTTAAACGACTCGGATCGGTAATTAGGTAGTCTGGCAACGGGAACTGATAATCAACACTGAACTTTAAGCCCTTATCACGGATTTGCTTGCCAATAAGTGACTCAATATTGGCAATCGTGGCAAACAAGTCTGTTTCGACTAAATCTATTTCTAGCTTGTTGGCTTCAATCTTCGACATATCGAGAATATCGTTTATTAATCCAAGAACATGGCGGCTATTTTGCAATATAACGCCAATCCCATGGTTGCGCTCATGAGGCTTAATATCCCCGAGCATAATGCCATCTGCATAGCCAATGATTGATGTCATTGGGGTGCGAATTTCATGACTGATATTCGCTAAAAAGCGGCTTTTAGCTTCATTCGCATCGCGAAGCTCAGAGGCAAGTTCTTCAAGCTCCAAAGTTCTTAGATGTACTTTTTCTTCTAAATTCTTGTTGAGCTCTACGTTGTCATCGTGAAGCAGCCTAAACTTATCGGCCACAGCAAACGCCAGCAACATGGCGTCCATGGCTGTGCCTATCAAACCCAATAAATATAAATTAATGGAGGTAGCTGGCAGCAAGCCTAAATTAGTTAAATTACCGACCATATTCGGTAGCATCATGGCAATGTAAGCCAGCACAAAATAGCGTGCTGGCTTAAAGCCAATGAGCATACAGCGAATACCTATGTATAAGCCTAAACATAAAGCAACACCCGTTACTAACGTTGACCAATAAAAACCAAAGCTTGGCCATAAAATACAAAACGGAATACCTAAAGTGGCGATTACACCCACCGTGAGTGATAATTGCGCCAGTTTAGGAAATGTTTCTTTGAGTTTAAGTAAGTTGTTGTAAAACAATATATTGGTTAATGGTGTGAGGGCAAAGCCGAGCCAGTGAAGATGAGGGTTATAGTAACCAAACAGCTGATCAGAAATATGGAAAAAATGGCTCCAAGCAAACACCCAGGATGCAGTAAATAGCGCGTAGTAAAGGTGTGTGACATCACGAGAAACCAAGTAAATTAATAAATTATATAAACCAAGTGCAATCCCCACCCCAAAGCAAAGCATCATGATCATATTTTCAATGGTTATGTTTTGAAAATAATCTTGATAAGGCGTTAATACCAGCTTTGCGGGAGTATAAAAGTAGTCACTCTCAAAATAAGTGATAAGCGTATAGTGCTTACCTTTTTCAAGAGATAAGCGATTACCATAGTGAAAAGCAAATTGATTCGGCTCGACCCCACCGGTTACAAAGTGCTGTATCGGGGCAGTTGGATCAGTTATATCGTAAATGCGGCTTTCTATTTTCGAAACCAAGGTGTTATACGGATAGAGCACTAAATCTTCGATATCACTTAAATTTTCAATTTCAACAATTAACCAATAACTACCGCCAACCGAGCTTATTCGAGATTGCGGTTTTTTGCTTGCTCGCCAAGCATCAATCGCAGCCACCGATTGCGGAAACATATTATCGTTTGCCGTAAACACTTCACCAACATCATGAAGGTTTTGCTCAGCCACAGCGTCGGTGTAGACAAACGTCTGTTGTGCATTAGCCGAAACACTCAATAGCAATAAAAAAAGCAGAGTACTTAAATACAGCTTTAACCGCATTCACAAAACCCCTGTACCATCGTGGAGTTGGCAACGACTAGAACTGCAGTGAAACATCAAAGCCATAGCGACGCCCTTCCCCTTTAAAGTCTTCAAGCATGCCTAGGAACGAACTTAAATCGAACTTTAACTGACTGTATTCAGTATCAAATAAATTTTTGCCCCATAAAGTAAATGACCAATTATCAACATCATATTTTAGATGCGCATTAACAATGCTAAAGCCGTCTTGGCGGGCATAAGGGCTCATGTTCTGATCAAAATAAAACTCAGACTGATAATCATAAATAATGTTGGCCGATAACGGATATGACGCCAAGCTGGTATCATATTTTAATCCCGCTGATACATTCCATTTAGAAGTAAATGGTAGTTGGTTATCGGTAATACTATTGCCAAGTGGGTCAACATATTCTTCAAACTCAGCATGAGGGATATAGCCAACTGAAAGTAGCATGGCTAATTGCTTAGTTGCTTGGTAATTGATTTCAGTTTCAAGACCGTAAATAGTTGAATCAGCGACATTTTCAAGCAACTGCACAGGAGGCATTTGCGGTGTTTCTGACGCTTGGTTCATAAACACTTGTTGGTCGTTATAGTCATAGTAAAACGCCGCCCAACTCATTCTAAGTTGCTTGCCAGGCCAGAACGACTTTAAGCCAACTTCATGGGCATTTAAGCGCTCTTTACCGTAGTTTGCTAAGATTGCTTGTTCTTCAGATGACAAAAAGCCGCCGTTGTAGCCACCACTTTTACTACCATTAGCAAAACGATAATAAAGATTGCTTGCATCTGAATAGCGATAATTAACGGCAAATTGACCAGTAAAGCCATTGTCTGATTGCTCATCGGTAACGCGATAAAATGGTACAAGCACTCCGTCTAAGTCATTCACATCAACCACCGCATTTAACGTGGCGATTGAGTCATATTCAAGTGACTCATAGTCATATCTAAGACCGGCTGTGATCATCCATCTATCTGCGACAGGCACTTCAATTTGGCTAAATACAGCCAAATTTTGCATCTTGATTTCGTTATCGTAGATAAAGGTCGCGGTTAAATTTGTCGGTAAAATACCCCGGAAATCACGCAAAATATCATTTAGATTATCTTGCTCAATCGTCTCATCGGCAAAATAAACACCACTGGTGAGTGTGTAATCAGCAAATTCGTTTAATAACCTGAATTCTTGGCTTAATAGTTGGGTATCTAGCCCTAATACTCCTTCGCACAAACGAGCTGGCGAGCCATCGCAGTTAAAAGCATGGCTTCTTTCTAAATCGTTAAAGCTCGAGAGAGAAGTGAATGTACTTTGCTCGTTTAAATGCCAATTCACTTCGGCGATAAAACCGTAGCCATCAGATTTATGAGGTGAGTCGTTATTGACACTCACAGCAAAGAAGTCATCACTGCCATCATTAAAACCAAAGTTATCAAAACAGCGTGTTGAGCCCGCATCTGCTGGTGAACACAGCTCACCCGTTAAAGGGTTCGCGACAATACCAATACTACCAACTGGCTGGGCAATACCATCCCAATCTTCAATATGCGCTTGCAGGTAAAGATCAACGTCATCCCACTCAGACAAAAAAGACACACGGGCATTTTTTTGCTCCATGCCTGCTGTTGGCGAGTCTGCATAGATATTATTTGTTGAGTATTCGTAGTCTTGATAGTTAACCGCAATTCGCAATGCACTAGAATCTGATAGTTGTTGGTTCCACATACCATCAACGCTGGTGGCGTTGTTATTGGCAACACCTAATGTCAACGCGCCATAGCTATCAAACTCAGGGCGATTTGAGCGTATAAGTATTGCACCACCGGTAGAATTACGACCAAACAAGGTACCCTGCGGGCCCCGTAAAATATCGAGCTGTTCAATATCGTACAAGTTAACAATTTGATTATTAGCAGACCCCACCGCAACGCCGTCAAGATACATGGCAACAGGTGAAGTATTCGCCGTATTATAATCAAGTAACCCCACCCCACGGATACTCACAGCGGGAGGCGTCCCCTCTGCAGCGTTTTGGGTAATTTTAACGTTTGGCGCAAACAAACCAATTTCAGTTGAATCTTTAAAATGCTGAGCTTTTAAAATTTCGCCATTCACTTGGCTTACCGCCACACTTACGTCTTCAATTGCTTGAGGACGCTTTTGTGCATAAACGCTAATAACTTCCATGTCTTTTTCAGTCTCAGCTCCTTGTGCAACAGCGCTTGCCATTACACATGCCGCCAAGCTGGTGCTCGACAACATCATAAACTTAGGATCTTTAAGAAAAGGACGCTTCATTGGCTTTTAGACCTTAAAAGAGGGAAACTTGTTAAATTGTTGTAATTTAGTGGTAAGTATAGACCAAACAATAGATTAAAGTCGCATATAAATCATGTAATTTCATGACTTATACGCATACTTTTTTACAACTTTATTCACACTAACCTTTTTCGAATGCATGCTCTCCGCTGATTTCGCTTGGCCAACCACATATTGCCCGCGCTGTTTGCATACCGGCCATCACAGCAGCCTCAACACAGCCTGCATTAACGCCGGTTTTTATCCAGTCGCCAGTGATGCGCAAATTAACAAACTGACTGCCATCTGTAGCCAGGCGGTATTTACTCGAATCAACCACAGATAAGACATAGCGCTCACTGGGATCGACATTTACGCGCCAATATTGCTGCTCTAGTACAGGTAAAATGCTATGCGGATCACTGTAAAAAACCTGCCAATCAAACTTGTTATCAGTATAGGCTTCAGGCCAAAGTGGCCGCATATCTGAGCTAAACAAATTATGCATATTCAATTTTACTTCGGCTTTCATTTGCTCTGGGAATTGATGTGCACTGGCAGGTGGGTAGTTTTCGCAGCTAAACGCACTGCAAAAATAGGCAACATTAACTGGTGAGTTGTCACTTGGCCAATCTTCTTTATCGAGCAAGTTGCCCATTGCAGCCCAAGTATCAAACGGCTCTACAAAGCCACTTAAAATAGGCCCTTCATGAGCAGCATTAGTTTGCGTAAAGCCAAGTTGTGGGTCGGTTTTATTCAACCATACTTGGCAAGCCTGAGTCGCCACACTTTGCACTTTTGTTGCTTGTTGAGAAAGCGCGTAATCTACAGCTAAAAGCTCAGAGGCAACGTGTTCAAGAGAGGCAACCGAGACCCCTAAAATCAGTGTATCAAAATCAATACCATGGCGAAGCGTCACTGTTGGCAATGGGGTACTAAAGTGTTCTTGATACACCTCTGGCCAATTGCTCCAAAATGACTCTAAATTAATTTGATATTCTTGCAATAAGTGCGCTTGTTCAGGGCTGATTTGCTCATACAGTGGCTCACTTGGCCAGCATGGCAGCTGTTTTACATCAATGAGCGGTTGATAATCTTGGCCAACTAAACTCACCTGTTGGCAAAGCTCAATCTCACTTACCTGCGGCTCACCTTGGTCAGTTTGCCCAGCAGATAAGTAAGTTAACTGATGGAAAAACTTAAACTTAACGCCGCGCTGTTTTAAAAGCTCATAAATTGGACCGAAAATGACATCGCCCATGCCAGCTTGCATTTTCCACATCACGCCGCCTTTATAGCAAAGCCCTATACGTAGCATAGCAAGGGCGGCAACGCCGGCTTCAACATTGGGTTTACTAAAGTCACCTTTAGGGTAAGCAAACACCAAATCATAAAAACCGCGCACTGGCGCTGAATCGACGCTGTAAGTTTTATTCGCACCATTTTTTTCGAGCCACTGACGAAAATCGTAGCAATTAATGACACCAAAACCGTCGCGATATACTTTGTCTTTAATCAGTCCTGTAAGCATTGCAATCGCAAGATCAGCACAAATATAAAGTCTGCGCAGCTCTGGGTTGTCATCGAGTAGATCAATAACTTGGTCTTTAAACCAACGTTTTAACTTTCTGACGATGTACCAAATCACCAGCCGATCGGCCTGCTTATCTGTATGGGTGGCCTGCTTTTCGGTGAACTGCAGCAAATGAATTATCAATGTTCGTGGGTTCGAGGCAATTTCAGTTGCACCTGCTTCAATATCATCAATAAACTGCTTTGCGCCATTTAAATGGGTATCAATGTCTGCTTTGATTTCTTGATACATGTGTTTGAGTAACGATTGATCCCGTGATTTTTTAGTCACTAAAATGGTTTTAGCATCTTGCTGCTGACAAACATGCTCAATGCCTTCGGTCCATTTTTTTAGCCATGCTAATGTCATGGTAACAAAGTCCCACACTGTTATATCGAGGCTTCCATCAGCGGGGTTGCCTTCAACGATAGGAAAATCTATCGGCCAAGTTTGCCATTCATTATCAATAAACTCTTGTAAGGCAATAAAACTGTGTGGTTTAAATGCCTGCTGCCAAGTAGCTAATGAACAACTTGCAGGTCGATTGAGTGAGTTATACACCCCTTCTAAGGTGCGAAAGCTATTCACATAGGCGCCAAACCAAACATGTAAACCATGCTCTTCGATGCGCTGTCCAAAATGGGCGTTTCGGCCACTCGCCCCTTTACCGCCAAGGCGCCAACCCTGTTGATAAACGGTAATTTCGCGCTGGCTTTGCCAATTAGCTTGCTCGGTTAAATACACTGCCGCAGTCATCGCTGCAACACCGCCACCAACAATGGTGATTTTTTCTTTTTCCATGGTTACCCCTGTGCTGGTAACAGTTGTGTTGCGCCAAGCTGGTCAAAATCCATATTGACGTAAAAAGGTAAATGAACTGCTTGTTTGCCAAGTGCGATACCAAACATGTCATTCAAAGGAAAGCTCGCAAGAGCTTTTACATCCAAACTAAAATCATTGTGTAAAAGTTTTAATTGGTGAATTTTTTTGATTAACGATGGTGAGTGAACCACGCTTTGATAAACGGCTTTATCTCCTTGGCCATCGGGAAATTGTTTAAACAAAATCTGATCCATCTGCGGATGAATAAACCCGTCTAACAATTGTTTAAGAAGCGATAAATCAATGCCTTTAATTTGTGCATCAAACAAATCGGTAACGTGTTTAGAAAAATGCGATAAGTTATCGAGTAGGTTTTCCTTGGTACTTGCCTGTGTTTGCTCAATGGTTAATAGCTCATGCATTGCTAATTTAGAGTCTGGGTTAAACACATCAAAACATTCTAAAGAAATACTAAAGGCGCCCGCATCACTCACAGTCGCAGGCATTTGATATTCACAGAGGTATTTATTGTAGCCCCAGGCTTCTCGGCCATTAATCAAAGCATAAATATTATTGACGCTAATAAATGCCGGATACCAATATAAATGGCTAATATCACCATCTTGCATTTTTGCTACCGGCAGCCAAATAATAATATCGGTTTCTTGCATCCAGCCATGCTCTGAAAACGGTGGCGTTAATGAAGAAATTTTTTCGATATCAGTGAAGGTAAGTAAACAAGTACTCCCTAACACATTAAACGAGGTTGATTCGGTTGCTAGTAGATTTAAAGTTGCATCAACATAGTACTGCATTTTTTGCTCGCAGCCAGACACAAAAAAACCATACATTTGCGCGTTGATCATTCGACAAGGTGGTTTAGCAACCGGGTTAGATAAGAAGTGGCTGTAATTTGTTTGGTCCGTCATAGTCATTACTTATATTGTTGTTTAGTAATGACTATAGACCAGTTTTTTAATCGTTGGGGACAAGTTCTGAGTTACAACACTCTTTTAATAGCTGTTCGGTAAATTGCTGATAACCGAGCTGATTAAAATTCTCAGATAGCGGGTTCATAAACCCATGACCATAGTCGGCTATTTCACAGCTCACCTTGGCTTTGCTTTTTAATGAAGCAATCACTGGCTTAATATCAAAATGCTCTTCACTGTGAGGAAAAATAAATCGACAAGTAACGTTAGCCTCTAGCTCTAGGTGATGTCTAACTTGTGATGGATAAAAGGCAATAATTTTTTCAATAAATGAATTTTTTAACTCTGCTTGAGCTCGCCAAACGGCAGCTGCGCCTGCACTAAATGCAATAATCGTGGTTGGCTGACGAATAGTAGCCATTTTTAAATGTACTAGCTCAAAATAACTGTCATGGCCGCATTGAGTCATAAAATGTTGATATTGAAACTGCTCATTTATGGGGAGCTGAATTTCCCCCATGTAGGGGTCACAAAGACTCACTTTACCGCGAAGCTGCTGAGCAAGCAGCGATAAATGCGCTGTTTTACCGAATATATCTGATACCAAAAGGTAATTCATAAGCATACTTCTTATTGTTATTTTGTGCCTAATCACAATACGCCTGTTTCTGTTAAACATCCAGAGATTATTTTTGATGTTTAAAAAATAAACCTTGCGCTTAATTGATTCTTACAGTACTCTGATTGTCTGGTTTTTAGAAACCACGCGGTTAACCCCTTACCTTGATCCAGTAATTCCCGCATATTCGTATAAATACTTGCAGCTTGTTCACTAAATGACATTTTGATGAATTTTCAAATCATCACCAAACTGTCACAAACTTAGTCGACACTGTTAGCAAGACAACAAATGTCGGTCTGTATTTTTTAAATGCCTATTAAAGCTCTACAGACACAGACAAAAGAAAAAGTGAGTTTTATTATGTCATATAAATACAACGGATCTTTGATCCAGATCGCACATCCAGTGCAATCAATCTCGGTAAATAAACAGCGTGTAATTTTTAGTGACACGCAGGGCTTAAAAAATGCCATCTTCCAAAAGGCTAGTGATGCACGCCAATTTGTGAAGTGGTTAAAAGCCAACTAAACCCTACCGATAAACGCCAGCCAACAAGCTGGCGTTTTAGTTTTCACCACCAGCCACATAAGCCTATATTCCTGCTACACTTATATTTTAGTTCCTAAATAGGTAGTAACTATGCGTAGTGTGTGGTCTATTTTACTATTACTTTTTTGCTTGCCAGCTTATGCAAATAAGCAACCTAAAGCCATTGAGTGGATCATGGTTGATTTTGCCCCCTACTACATCATGCATGATAAATATGAAGGCACAGGTCGTGATGAAAGTGTGATCAAATTATTAGAAAAAGCACTGCCTGAGGTTTCATTTAAACGCACTTTATTGCCAGCCAGTCGTGCTGTGCATGAACTATCAAACCCACAAAATAATTACTGTATGCTGTCGTTATATCAAAGCGAGCACCGCAAGCAGCATATTCAGTTTACTGAACATTCATCAACTGTTGGTTTGTCGCCGTCTATTGCAATACGTAAAGAGTTAGCAACAAAACTTAAGCTAGACTCAACAAAACCTGTGTCACTTAAATCATTACTAGCCGAAAGCCTTGCTTTAGGGGTCTCTATGAGCCGCTCTTTTGGAGCAAATATCGACAAAGTGATTAACGAAAGCCATGACGCTAATATTATCTCACGCCCCGGCAGAGACACCCTCGCAAGCCTAACTTATATGCTACAAAAAAAGCGTATTGATATATTACTTGGCTACCCTAGCGAACATTATTACTTGGCTCATTCCATGGGCTTTGAAGATGACTTAACTCAACTATCACTTACTGAAGCTCCGGCGTTAAGCATTGGCTATATAGGCTGCACTAAAAACAAGCAAGGTGAAGTAACGGTAAAATTATTAGATGAAGCTCTTGAGAAAATCGCTCATACAGATGCTTTTCATGATGTTTTAGTTCGCTGGCTACCCGATAATTTGCAGCCCATTTTAGAAAAGAGATTAAAAGATAGAAACGAAAGTGCCGCTCATTAAGCGGCACTTTTAATTTTACCAACCCACAGTTATGCGAATTGGCGGTCGTATTAACGGTGCTTACTTACGTACACCTTCAATGAATAAACCAATATCAACATGGGTTGAAGCCGGACCAAGGTTGTAGTCAATACCATAGTCAGTCAATTTAAGACTTGTTTCGCCTTCAAAACCAACACGGTAACCACCCCACGGATCTTTACCTTCACCAATTTTGTCAATTTCAAAAGTAATGGTTTTGGTTACACCATTTAAGGTAAATTCACCTGTAACATCTGCTTCGTCACCGTCTTCATCAAACTTGATTGAGGTACTTTTAAATGTTGCAGTTGGGTATTTATCAACATTTAAGAAGTCTTTACCGCGTAAGTGCTTGTCACGCTCAGCATGGTTTGAGTCGATGCTTTTAGTATCAATCGTTACATTGATTTTAGATGCATTAGGCGCTTTATCGTCATAGCTAAAATCACCTGAGAAAGTATTAAAACGACCATGTAACCAGCTGTAACCTAAGTGCTTAATTTTAAAAGTTACAAATGCGTGTGCACCGTCTGTATCAATAACGTAGTCAGCTGCATTTGCGTTTGCTGTTGAGAAAAGTGCAGCACTGAGTGCTGTGCCTAATAGTAATTTTTTCATGTTAATCATCCTTCAATGGTTTGATCATTCTAATTAAGGTTTTATCTTTATCGATAAAATGATGTTTTAGTGCCCCTAAAGCATGTAAAACAACCACAGCTATTAGCCCATACGCGGCATAAAAGTGAATTTTACCTGCAATATCTTCTTGGTTTGCGACCGACTCGGGTAATGCCGGTACAGCAAATAAATTAAATACTTCAATTGCACGGCCATCAGCCGTAGAGATTAAATAGCCAGATGTCACAATGACAATTAAAGCTAAATAAATTAGTTTATGGACTGAGTGTGCAACTCGATTCATTGCTTTTGAACTACCTGCAACAGGCTCAGGTTGGGTGCCTAATAAGCGCCAACCAAAACGAAACAACAATAATGCAGCTAAGGTAATACCCACGCTTTTATGTAAGTCCAATGAGCCTTTATACCAAGCGTCGTAATAGGTTAGCTCAACCATATAAACGCCTAAGCCAAACAAACCAAACACCCCAAGTGCCATTAACCAGTGTACTAAGATGGCCACCCAGCCATAACTTGACTTTGAATTCTTTAACATACTCATTTCCCATGAGAATCGTGAAACTAGATACATCTTAAATGACGGCTTATATAATGAAAATAGCGTAAAACGAACAGCTTCTGTGCGTATATGCACATCTTAGGGGAAAGGTGAAATTTGTAAGGGGAAAGGAAAAAGAAGGTGCTAGGTGCTAGGTGCTAGGTGCTAGGTGCTAGGTGCTAGGTGCTAGGTGCTAGGTGCTAGGTGCTAGCAGTAGTATGAATACTCGTTGATAAAAGCGTCTAATTCTTAACGTGATAAATTTTTAGTTTTCTCACAACCGATTAATCGCTCACCCCAATAAACTCAGCCGATTTCAAAAGAAGTAACACCGAAAATACGGTTTAATGGCAAACTCGGAGAGTCGTTGGTATACATTCTGGCGGTTTCAAATGACACCTGCATGTTGTACTTCTGTGCTAAAGCAACAGCAGCTTGATTGATTTCTGGCGTATCAAGGAAAATAGCGTCGGATGCACTCGCCTTAGATTTTAAAGCAAGGAACAAAGATTCAGCCAATTCTGGTGAGTCGGCAAATAAAGGGCCAATTTTAAAGCCATTCTGACATTTGCGAATTACCCCGTATCCTGCCAATTTCCCATTGCTCATTACGCCCAACGCGTCGCTCTGGGGTTGGTTTAACCATGCTTTAGTAAAGTTTGCTCTATTAGCAGGGAAAAAAGCCTGTTCGTATGCGTCAATAATTTCGAATGGCACGGCATTAAGATCAACAATATCTGAATTTTGTGGTGAACTACCACCACCTACTCCTGCAAAACGGATATTGCGATAGGCCAGATTAAAACCAGACTTTTTGTAGTTCTCTTGCTGTTCCACCACACCATCAAGGCCAATATTCAACCCTTCAAGACGCTTTAATGCGGCATTCCAGATTTGCATTCCGTAACCTTTACCACGGTAATCAGGTTTAACAATGTAAAAGCCGATAAAGCCAAAAGCATCGTGGTAATTAATGGCAGAAATTGTAGCGATAGGCTCATCGTCAAGAAAACCAACAAGAAACCCTTCAGGATCAGCTGCAAAGTAACACTCTGCATCATTAAGGCCTGGATTCCAGCCTTCTGCTGCTGCCCAATCAATCATGAGTTCGACTTCCTTCTTGGTCATGGTTTTGATTGTAGAGTGTTTACTATGCATCTGCTTTCCTTAAAAAATTGAGATAGTTATAAGTCTATCGTTTTTATAGCTGTTTACTTGTGATACTTATCACAGCTAGTTGACCAATCATATTTTATAAATTTAGTAAACTGAGAATAACCATCATCTGTTTTGTAGGATACGATCACTCCCCCCTTACCTATAACATTAACTTTAAATACTGGTGAATCATACGTTCGCCCTGGGGCAAAACTAGCGTAAGAAGTTTTCCAACCATCCGTGTGTTTGACTAATATCTTTTTCAGCTCGTCATACGCAAGATCGCCCTCAGTTATTATTGTTTCACAAAACTCAAACTCTGGAGGGATGAGATCAACCCTAATCTGTTGATCACGATTAATATATAAGTAAGTTGCAGCCAGCAGAATCATTATAGATAAAAATATTAGTGATAAAGCTTTCATAGTAATCTCTTAAACTAGAATCTTTGTTAAAACCTCTAGCCCAGTCATTTTAATGACTTCTTGCACTACTCGGTGTTTAGTATTTTCAATAAACACCTGAGTAGATAGTTAGCAATTATATTTTACTTGCTGTTATTTCAATCTTATACACTTCAACACCCTCGGTCCCAACCTCAATCGTTGCAGGTTCATTAAGGTTTACCATTAACTTAGGTTCTTGAAATTTATTGTAAGAGCCATTTTCAAATTTATAGAGTGCTGATGTTAGTGTCACAGTTTGCTCGTTCAACGTAGGGGTTACATCAAATTTAAGAATATCATCTGCAGTCACTGTTTGAGTTTTGTCTTCTTCAGTTTTAACAACGTGCGTTTTTACAAGTTGATTATTCAAATAAAGATTAAGGTCTAATTGCAAACTTTCTGCAGCTGAGGCTCCAAATGCCGCGAGAGATAACAGTACCATTCCTAACTTTTTCATTATATTTTCCTTAATAGTAGGCTTACCCTAAAATGGGGAAAACCAACTTATCAGGTACTGAGACTTGGTGCAATTGTTTAACACTCTGTAAGTTAAGTGTTTTTATTAGAATAAAAAGCAAACTTTTGTAACGTTCTACCTCTTGACTGGTGATGACTCAAAGATCTCGTAATGTCGCTCAACACAGGTGGTTACTTTACCCCATAAAGAGTTTTTAACTCTTTGCTGATGATATTCAAATGCCGATTTGTCTATAAATTCTTCATATACATCAAAGCGAAGTGGGATTTCTGTATGTTCAGTAACACTGAAAGTAATGCAACCAGGCTCTTCTAGGGTAAGACGCCTATGAGTCACCAACTGAGATTTAACGTTCTCTAAGTCAGACTCAGGAACTAAAATAAACCCTTTCAACGTTACTTTTGACATAAAAATCCTTATAGAATGAGTCGGAACATAACGACAAGAACTGGGTAGTCGCAAATTGCTGGCGTCCTGATATATTTATCAGGCCCCCAACTAGTAATGACCCAATTTTAATAATTGATCTACTGCCTTTAAAACTTCCAGCTATTCGTCTTCTTCCACCAAACCAACATAAATCTGGCTATTGGCATCTACCTGAAAGCAGCTGATCAGGTTTTCTTTCACCAGCTCTAACATGGCGATAAAGCTAACGACAACACCACTTCTGCCCTCTTCTACCGTAAAAAGACTACTAAAAGGTAGCTGTGATTGAGCTTCTGAGAGTTTATCTAAGATTAAGCTCATCCGTTCACGGGTCGATAAGGCTTCTGCGGTAATATGATGGTGTTCAAATGTTTTGGCTCGGGCCATAACGTCGCTTAGCGCAACTAACAGGTCTTTCATGTCAACGTCAGGTAACAGTACCTCACGTTCACTGAATTCTGGCACAAGTGCTTCAGCAACAAAGATATCGCGGCCTTCGCGAGGGATCTCATCAAGATTTTCTGCGGCTTTTTTAAATTGTTCGTATTCTTGTAAACGTCTTACAAGCTCAGCTCGAGGGTCTTCTTCCTCTTCAAGCTCTTCATGTTTTGGTAGTAATAATCGTGATTTAATTTGTGCTAATAACGCCGCCATCACAAGGTATTCACCAGCCAGTTCAAGCTGAAACTCGCTCATCATTTCAACATAACTAACGTATTGCTCTGTAATACTAAAAATAGAGAGCTCTAATACATCGAGTTTATGTTTTTTTATTAAATACAGAAGTAAATCGAGAGGACCTTCAAAGGTTTCTAAAATGATCTCTAACGCATCGGGTGGAATGTATAAGTCTTCAGGTTTATCAACCACCGCTTTGCCATGCAAAAAAGCCAGTGGCAGCTTTTGCTGTACTGGCTCTTGTAAATTATCTGGCGCGTCAAGCTCTGGGCTAGTCAATGAAGTCTCTACTCAAATGGTTTAGTATCACCACAACCCACACGTAAGATTTCGATATCATCATCCGACAAGTCAATTACTGTGGTTGCCTGTTCAGGAAGATAACCACCATGAATAATTAAATCAACTTGCTTTTCAATGCGATCGCGAATTTCATCAGGATCAGCCTCGGTATATTGCTCACCCGGTAAAATTAAAGAGCACGACATTAACGGCTCACCTAATTCAGCCAATAAAGCACAGGTGATTGGGTGTTCGATAACACGAATACCAATGGTTTTTTTCTTTTCGTTTAATAAACGCTTTGGTACTTCTTTAGTGCCTTTAAAGATGAAAGTATAAGGCCCAGGGGTGTTATTTTTAATTAATCTAAATAACTGATTATCAACACGAGCATAGGTAGATAGCTCTGATAAGTCACGACAGACCAAAGTAAAGTTATGGTGTTTTTCAATACCACGAATACGTTCGATGCGCTCTTTTGCTTGCTTATTACCAATGTTACAGCCAAGTGCATAACCCGAATCGGTTGGGTATACGATAACACCGCCCTGCTTGATAATATCAACCGCTTGGCTGATTAAGCGTGGTTGCGGATTATCTGGATGAATATGAAAAAACTGACTCATTACACGCTCCTATTGCCCTTCCCATGCTTGCCAAACCCCTTGGCAATCTTTTGGTAAGTATAAATTTTTACCTAACTCCAACCAACTGGTCGGAAAATGAAAATCTGACCCTTGTGACGCAAGTAAGCCATATTCACGACTCAGTTCACCTAAAAACTGGCGCTCACTGGGTGCTTGCTGTGGTTGTGCAACTTCCATCGCATCGCCACCTGCGTCTTTAAACTCAATAATTAACTTACGTAGCCACTTGTTAGACATTTGATAACGCCCAGGATGAGCAAGAACGGCAACCCCACCGGCTTGGTGAATGGCAGCAATTGCGGTTTGCATATCACACCAACTACTTGGTACATAGCCTGTTTTTCCTCGCCCTAAGTACTTTTTAAATACCCCAGGAAAGTTTTTAGCAACACCACGCTCAATCAGCGCTCGGGCAAAATGCGCTCGTGTGATCTGTGCGTTTTCAGCAAATGTTTTTGCTTGGTCGTAAATGCCTTCAAAACCATTTTTAGCAAGGCGACGACCGATCTCTAAAGCGCGCTCTTCACGCTTGGCTTGTTGCGCCTGTAACAATGACAACAGTGCGTCATTTTCATCATCAACATTTAAACCAACAATATGAATTTCAAAGCTTTCCCATTTTGTTGATACTTCAACGCCAGCAATTAATTTAAGCGGTAAATTATCATCTGCAATGACTTGGCGAGCTGGTTTTATCGCATTTAATGTGTCGTGATCGGTAATTGCAAACACATCAATGTTTTTCTCAACCGCGCGGTGTAACAATTGCTCGACTGATAGCTGACCATCTGAGTATGTGGTGTGGCTATGTAAATCGTATTTTATCAAAGGGAAAGACTGCTTTACGTAAGTTCTTGAATCAATGATGTGAGTATAACAAAAATTTAGTGCCAAGGCGTGATTATCTTTTTAGGTTAGACATATATACCCACATAAATGGGCAATTGCGAGGGGTAAATGCCGAACTCGTACTAATATGTAAATTAATGCTTGACAGTATCGGCTCAGGTACGCTTTACTGTATGCACTTTCAGACACGTTAAATAAGCAATAACAATGAACAAAACAATTCAAATCACAATTTGGTGGTGGCACTCGTAACTAGCGGGTGACGAATTGTCGTGTCTAACGATTTCAAAACCCGCTCATGTAGCGGGTTTTTTTATATCTAAATTTTAAGGTTTTATTATGAATTACATAGCAACTCTTACACATCATTGGTGGTGGCGCCTGGCTTAGCGGGACGGTAAGGGTCTATCTAATTTATAGGCATCTTTATACGAACCCCGCCAAGCATAGCTTCGCGGGGTTTTGTTTTTTAAAGAGTTTTTGGGAATGAGGGAGAATGAGGTTTGATTTTTAGTCATATAACAACGACACCGGGTGAAGTAACCAGTATCACTCAAGTGCGCGACTACATCAGTAGCCCACTTGCGTTATACAGTTTACTCGATAAGCCTAATTCACTGCTGTTAGAGTCTGCTGAAATTGATTCTAAAGACAGTGTAAAAAGTCTAATTTTGGTTGACTCAGCACTACGTATTGTTTGCCAAGGCAAACAGGTCACACTCACTGCACAGTCAAATAACGGCAAACAATTACTGCCTTATTTACAAACTCATGTGCAAAACTGCTCTGCTGAGCTTGTAGAAGACACATTAACGTTAACCTACAACGAAGTCGCAAGCGACATTGATGAAGCCAGTAAATTAGTAGCAGATAACGCATTTAGCGCGCTACGTAGCTGTATTAATAGTATTAAAAGCACCACAGATAACCCATTTTCTGTGTTCTTAGGCGGTGTATTTGCCTACGATATGGTTGCTAATTTCGAAACTCTTTCTGATGTGCCTGACGGCGAAAACAGCTGCCCAGATTATGTTTTCTACCTAGCCGAAACGTTAGTTGTCATCGACCATCAAGCAAAAACAACCGAGCTAATTGGCAATGTATTTAACGGCCCTGAAGTTCATGCTAATTGCTTTGAGGTTGGTCAACAATTAGAGCGTTTAAATGCCGTATGTGACAACGCACAAAGCTACCAAGGGCAAAAGCAAACCGGCTCAAACCCAATTTCTGTTGATGTTAGCGACGAGCAATACTGCGAACATGTCATCAAGTTAAAAAACAACATCGTTGATGGCGATATTTTCCAAGTTGTTCCATCACGTACTTTTTCTCTCGCCTGCCCTGACTCACTTCATGCTTACAGCCAACTAAAACAACAAAACCCAAGCCCATATATGTTTTACATGCGTGATGAAGAATTTGTGTTATTCGGCGCATCACCCGAGTCAGCCCTCAAATATTGCGCAGAGAGTAAACAAGTTGAGGTATACCCAATTGCTGGTACTCGCCCTCGTGGCAAGTTTGCTAACGGGCAAATTAATCCAGACCTAGACAGCCGCATTGAGCTTGAACTTCGCAACGACCAAAAAGAACGTGCCGAGCACCTTATGTTAGTTGATTTAGCACGAAATGATGTAGCCCGTATTAGCGTACCAGGCACACGTCACGCTAAAGAGTTATTAAAAGTAGACCGCTACTCACAAGTGATGCATTTAGTTTCACGCGTGGTGGGTACTTTAAAACCTGAACTCGATGCGCTGCATGCTTACCAAGCTTGTATGAACATGGGCACCTTAGTGGGTGCACCTAAAGTACGCGCTGCTGAGTTAGTTCGTCAAACCGAACAAAAACGCCGCGGCAGCTATGGAGGTGCAGTGGGTTATTTAACGGGCGATGGCGCCATGGATAGCTGTATTGTTATTCGCTCTGCGTTTGTTAAAAACGGCACGGCCTACGTACAAGCAGGTGCAGGTGTAGTGTTTGATTCAGACCCACAATCAGAAGCCAATGAAACCCGCGCTAAAGCACAAGCTGTGATCACTGCGATTCAATCGACTTACGAGGCACAATAATGACGACAACATCAGCCTATAAAATCTACTTTTTAGATAACTTTGATTCATTTAGTTATAACTTAGTCGATGAACTTTCTATGTTAGGGTGCCAGTTAGTGGTATACCGTAATAACATCAGCGCACAAAGCATCTTTGACAAAATGTGCCAAGAAACCGTACCTGTGTTATTAGTACTTTCACCCGGCCCTGGCGCACCATCTGATGCGGGTTGTTTAATGGAACTCATTGAGCTGTGTAAAGGCCGCTTCCCTATGCTGGGCATCTGTTTAGGCCAGCAAGCACTAACACAGAGCTACGGTGGGATTATTGGTCATGCAGGTGAAACAGTGCATGGCAAGTCATCAATTATTGAGTTGACTGAGCACCCTGTATTTGCAGGTATGGGCGATAAAATGCCGGTTGCTCGTTATCATTCATTAATGGCAACCAAAGTCCCTGATGACGTTGAAGTAATTGCTTGTTATGAAAATATTCCAATGGCAATTTACCATCAACAAGATAATGCCCTTGGCTATCAGTTTCATCCTGAGTCAATTTTAACGCCAAATGGCGCATTGCTATTACAGCAAAGCATTGAATTTTTAACCGCACGCGTGCAGTAGAGGAATAACATGGAAGCAACAACTCAAACCCAGTTAAACCAATTATTAGCAAAGCAAGATTTATCGTTTTCGCAAGCAACTGCATTGTTTGACGCCATCATGAATGGCAAGCTTAATGATATTGAATTAACTGCAGCACTTATCGCCCTAAAACTAAAAGGCGAAACAAGTGATGAAATCGCCGGTGCTGCAGCATCAATGCGCGCCAATGCAGTGCCATTTCAAACCAGCAAAACCTTGCTTGCCGATAGCTGTGGTACCGGTGGCGATGGCTCAAACACAATTAATATTAGTACCACGGCTGCTATTGTTGCCGCCGCTGCGGGCATCAACATGGTCAAACATGGTAATCGCAGTGTGTCGAGTAATTCGGGCTCTGCGGATTTACTAAAAGCCTTGGGTATCAATATTGATATGAGCCCTGAGCAAGCTGCCCGTTGTTTAGAAAATACTGGCTTTACATTTTTATTTGCACCGCATTATCACAGTGGTGTACGCCATGCGATGGGCGTGCGTACGGCCCTTAAAAGCCGCACAATTTTTAATATTTTAGGGCCACTGGCCAATCCTTCTGCCCCTGAGGTGCAATTACTTGGTGTTTATGACCCTTCGCTGTGTTTACCAATGGCCGAAACCTTAAAAACCCTTGGCACAAAACGCGCTATGGTGGTTCATGGTGCAGGCACTGACGAAATTGCCTTACACGGGACAACCAAAGTGGTTGAACTTAATAACGGTGAACTGAGCGAATACACGCTAATAGCGAGCGATTTTGGTCTTGCAAACTATTCACTTGAACAACTAGCAGGCCAAGGCCCAGAATATAACGCAAAAGCAAGCTTAGCGATTTTACAAGGTCAAGGTGAAATGGCGCATAACGCAGCCATTATAGCCAACGTTGCCGCTCTTCTTTATTTAACTGATAAAGCAAGTGATTTAAAAGTAGCCGCAGACCAAGTAAGCGAATTATTAGCATCAGGCAAAGCGATGGACACATTGAACGCAATTATTGAGGTAAGTCATGGCTAACGTGTTAGACAAAATTGTTGCCGACAAACGTATTGAATTAGAACAAAGAAAAGCACAGCGCCCGCTTGAGTCATTCATTAGCGAGGTTGTGCCAACCAAGCGAGACTTTGAAGCGGCATTAGCAGCAACCGGCACGCAGTTTATTTTAGAATGTAAAAAGGCCTCACCGTCAAAAGGGCTTATTCGTGAACCATTCAATTTAGAGGAAATTACATCGGTTTATAAAAAGTACGCAACCTGTATGAGCGTACTAACGGATGAAAAATATTTCCAAGGCAGCTATCAGTACCTTGAGTATGTGCGCAGCCAAGTTGAACAGCCGCTTATTTGTAAAGATTTCTTTATTGATGAGTACCAAGTTTATTTAGCACGCTTATCTGGTGGTGATGCCATTTTATTAATGCTCTCAGTCCTTGATGACGAGCAATATTTAGCGCTTCACAAAGTGGCTGATTCTTTAAATATGTCGGTACTCACTGAAGTTAGTAATGAGCAAGAAGTCAGTCGTGCTCTTGCACTGAATGCCAGCCTTATCGGTATTAATAACCGCGACCTTCGTGATTTAAGTACTGACCTTGCAACAACAGAGCGTTTACGTCAGCTTATCCCAAATGACAAAGTAGTGATCTCAGAGTCGGGCATTTATACCCATAAAGATGTAAAACGCCTTGCACCATTGTGCGATGGCTTTTTAATTGGCAGCTCTCTGATGGCTGAGCGCGACTTAGAGGCCGCATGCCGAAAAGTCATTTTAGGTGAGAACAAAGTGTGCGGTTTAACCCGTTCACAAGATGCGATGGCAGCCTACGCAAGTGGAGCTGTGTATGGTGGCTTAATTTTTTATCCTAAGTCACCGCGCTATGTTGATATCGACTGTGCCAAGCAAGTTACGCAAAGTGCCCCACTCGCGTATGTGGGTGTGTTTGTCAATGCACCGCTTGAACAAGTGGTCGATTATGCACAAAGCTTAAAATTAGCTGCAGTGCAATTACATGGCGATGAGAATAGCGAATATATTCAAAGTCTCAGAAAGCAATTACCGCTTGGCTGTGAAATTTGGAAAGCCCAAGCCGTTAAAGGTGAATTACCTAAACCGCTTGAAGGGGTTGATCGCCATTTATACGATACTTACAGCAAAAGCCAAAAAGGCGGCACAGGCGAAGCATTTGATTGGTCAGTGCTAGAGACGGCAACCGTGCCGTTTATGTTAGCCGGGGGTTTAAACCCAGAAAATATCCATGCAGCGCTTTATCGCGGTGCTAACGGCCTTGACCTAAATTCTGGCGTTGAAGCGTCAGCGGGTAAAAAGTGCCAAACAAAATTACAAAATGCGTTTTCGCATATCAGAAATTATTGAGGTTAGAATGCAAAATCCAGCTTATTTCGGTGAATTCGGTGGTATGTTTGTACCACAGCTGCTTGTGCCAGCTCTCAAGCAACTAGAAGCAGAGTTTAATAAATCACAAAACGATCCAGCTTTTCAGGCTGAGTTTGAAAAACTATTAAATGAATACGCAGGTCGCCCTACACCATTAACACTGACACGTAACTTAGTTAAAAACCCTAAGGTAAAACTGTATTTAAAGCGTGAAGATTTACTCCATGGTGGTGCGCACAAAACCAACCAAGTACTTGGTCAAGCACTCCTTACCAAACGTATGGGTAAAAAAGAAGTCATTGCAGAAACAGGTGCCGGCCAACACGGTGTTGCAACGGCCCTAGCCTGTGCACTACTTGGCTTAAAATGCCGCGTTTACATGGGTGCAAAAGATGTTGAACGTCAGCAACCAAATGTATTTCGTATGAAACTAATGGGCGCAGAGGTTATTCCTGTCACAGCAGGCTCTGGCACCTTAAAAGATGCCGTAAATGAAGCCCTGCGTGACTGGTCAGCAAATTACAAAGATGCTCACTATTTACTAGGCACTGCAGCAGGCCCTCACCCATTCCCTACAATGGTACGTGAGTTCCAAAAAATGATTGGTGAAGAAGCAAAACAACAAGTGCTTAAAGCTGAAGGTCGCTTACCGGATGCGGTGCTGGCTTGTGTAGGTGGTGGTTCTAACGCCATTGGTATGTTTACAGACTTTATTGATGAGCCAAGCGTTAAACTAATTGGTGTAGAGCCTGCTGGTAAAGGCTTAGATACCCACCAGCATGGTGCAACCTTATGTAAAGGCACCAAAGGCATTTTACACGGTACCTATACCTACATTATGCAAGATGATGATGGTCAAATTGAAGAGTCTTACTCTGTATCAGCAGGTCTTGATTACCCTGCTGTTGGCCCACAACATGCTCACTTGCATGAGACTGGCCGTGCTGAGTACGTTGGAATTAGCGATAATGAAGCGCTTGAAGCATTCCAACTACTGGCTAAGAACGAAGGGATCATTCCAGCACTTGAATCAAGCCATGCCCTAGCATATGCCCTTAAATATGCCGAGCAACAAACCGAAGACACTATTTTAGTGGTTAACCTAAGCGGCCGAGGCGATAAAGATTTGGCTCACGTACACAGTGTTTTATCAGAAGGAGGCGCACTATGAGCCAGACTAACCGTTACGGACAACTGTTCGCCACATTAAATGAAACCAACCAAGGTGCTTTTGTACCCTTTGTTACGATTGGCGATCCTAATAAAGCACTGAGCGTAGAAATCATCAAAAGCTTAATTGATGGCGGCGCCGATGCCCTTGAGCTAGGTATTCCATTTTCTGATCCGATTGCAGATGGCCCGGTGATCCAAGCGGCCAACATTCGTGCACTTGATGAAAACATCAATACCCAAGATTGCTTTGATATCATCAAACAAGTGCGCCAGTATAATGCTGATATTCCAATTGGCCTGTTATTGTATTCAAACTTAGTGTTTAAACGTGGCATTGAGAAGTTTTATCAAGATGCTAAAGAGGCCGGTGTCGATTCAATTTTAGTGGCTGACGTGCCGCTACATGAATCAAAGCTATTTCGCCAAACAGCAATGAAAAATGGCATCGACCCAATTTTTATTGCTACACCGAATGCTGATGATGACACTTTACGAGAGTGTGCGTCATATGGTCGTGGTTACACATACCTTCTTTCACGCGCAGGTGTAACAGGCACAGAAACCAAGGCACAAATGCCAGCAGATTCATTAGTTAAAAAACTAAAAGATTACCATGCTGCACCGGCATTACTTGGTTTTGGTGTATCAACACCAGAAGATGTTAAATCAGCTCTTGAGTCAGGAGCTGCTGGTGCGATTTCAGGCTCTGCGGTTGTTAAAATCATCGAGGCAAATCTTGATGATCAAGCAGCAATGCTAACTGGTTTAAAAGAGTTTGTAGCTAGTATGAAAGCAGCTACAAAGTAAGTTTGTTTTATTACTTAAAAAAGGGCCATAAAGGCCCTTTTTTGTACTTAACAATTTATGATTAATGATGGCGGTGCACACCCTCTTTAATCTCTTCTATGAATTTTCGATTAAAGGCTTCCAGGTCGGCTGGGCTTCGGCTTGTGACTATACCCTCATCAACACATACTTCTTGATCAACCCAATTAGCTCCTGCATTGATCAAATCTGTTTTGATACTTGGGTATGAGGTTACTTTGCGCTCCCGTAGTTTGTTAATTTCAGCTAATAGCCATGGACCGTGGCAAATCGCGGCGATAGGTTTGTTTTTACCGGCACTGAAAAAACCATCAACAAAGGCTTTTGCTTCGCTATCTTGACGTAACGTATCTGGGTTGAATAAGCCACCAGGCAGAAGTAACGCGTCATACTCTGCAGAGTCTGCTTCGCTGACTACACGGTCAACACTGACTCGCTCACCCCATTGGTTTTCATCCCATGCGGTGATATCGCCACGTTCAAGTGACACAACTTCGACAAGTGCACCAGCTTCTAATAATGCGCTTCGTGGTGACAATAGTTCGCTTTGCTCAAAACCATTGGTTGCAAGAATGGCAATCTTTTTACCATTCAGTTGGCTATTTAAATTTGACATGTTATCTCCTTATTTAGGTAAACCTAAATGATTAACAGCAGACAACATGCCAAACTTAATGCATTGAAAATGTTGAATAAATTTTCAGGTGTTCTATTTATGCTCTGTAAATACTACAACAGATTTGCAAATCCTGCTTATAAACCGTCTTTGAGTGCTTTAGCAGGTTTAAAAACTGGCTTGTTAGCGCCTTCTATTTCAATTTCTTTACCGGTTTGTGGGTTGCGTCCTTTGCGTGCTGGGTAATAACTTAGAGCAAACGTACCAAAGCCATTAATTTGCACTTGGTCACCCTCAGAAAGAGACTTTTCGATAGCATTTAACATGCTGGTTAAGGCAGCTTGAGTGTCTTTTTTTGTTAATTCACTGTGGGCAGCCATTTGCGATACTAACGCGGCTTTATTCATAAAAAGTGCTCCAAAATACGCCGCTTAATCATCTGAGGTTAAGCGGAAAAAGATAAGGTAAAACAACCTAAACGCAGGTTTAGGCCAGATTGGCTCGGGAGGCTAAGCTTTCAGGGCTGTTAAGTCAACCTTGTATCTTGCGTGATAACTTGATACAACCCAGTATCTTTTTAAATTAGAGCATTTATAAATTTATGCATGCGATTATTGAATACATCCCGCTGATTTTATTTTTTGCGGTTTTCAAGTTAGTTGATATTTATTGGGCAACAGCCTTGCTGATGCTAACCACCTTAATTCAAGTTGCTTACTGTTATTTTAAAGATGGTAAAGTGCCGACCCGTCACTGGGTGTTTTTTGCCATAGCGGTGGTGTTGGGTACCCTCACCTTAGTGTTCCACGATGAGCAGTTTGTTAAATGGAAAGCCACCATTGTGTATGCCATTTTCAGTGTTACTTTATTAGTAAGTCGCTATGTACTTGGCAAAAACCTAGTGAAAAAAGCACTTAGCTCGATTTTAGAAAATGCCTCTGAGAGTAAACAAGAAATCAACGTACCTGAAGCGCTCTGGAATAAGCTTAACCTATTTTGGGTTGCGGTGACTGCAGGTATCTCGGCGCTGAATATCTACATTGCCTATAACTTCTCGCTCGATTTTTGGGTTAACTTTAAAGTGTTTGGCTTAATGGGCATTACCTTTGTTTGCGTGTTAGCAACGATCATCACCCTATTCAAATACTTACCTGAAGATGACGAAGAGAAAGATCCAAAGCAATCTTAATGTCATAAATCTGTCGTCTTAGCTTGTTAGCGTAAACAAAAAACACGCTGAGACGACATTGAACGCTAACCAATACCGCTGGCTTGAATTTACCCTCATATTTGTTTCTCTGCCGCTATTAGGCTTCTTTCTTCGTGCCTACCTCGCTAACTGGCTAATTCCTGCCCTTATTATTTTAATGGCCGTGTGCGGCATGTTGCTTCTGTCTGATCCCCATTTTAAACGCTTTCGTTTAACAAGCCTTGGGCAATTTAGTACGGTAAAACGTCGCTTATTTAGTTTCTTCTTTTTAGGGGCGCTATTCTCTGGAATGTTTTACGGCATTATGAATCAAGAAAACTGGTTTTCACTGCCACGAAACTCATTTAACGACTGGCTAATGTTGTTATTGCTCTACCCCATTTTATCGGTGATGCCGCAAGAGCTTATTTTTAGAACCTATTTTTTCCATCGTTATAAACGCATTATGCCAAGTAAAACAGTGCGTATTATTGTCAGCGCATCAGTGTTTGCGTTAGCGCATATTGTCTATGCAAATGTATTGGCCGTACTGTTGGCATTTTTAGGAGGGCTGTTGTTTTCTTATACGTACGCGCAAAGCCGCTCAACCTTCGTGTGTGTGATTGAACACAGTTTATGGGGACTGTGGATGTTTACCCTAGGTTTGGGTGATGTGCTTGATGCGGGGGCCTTTTAATGTAATAGGTATAAAAAAGCCGCGCAAAGTGCGCGGCTAAGTATTGAACTGGTTTTTAAAATCCGAAAATACTAAATGCAAAAAACTTAGTGGCTACCGTATTTACAAAGATTAGTAATAAAATGGCAGGGATAAACGTTGATAGCGAGAAGTTCACATACTTCTCTGTGAAGCTGCCAATATAACCTTCACAGCCTTGGCTTAGCTCTGCTGATAAGTTCGCTTTTTTCCAACGATACATAACGAATAAACACACCATTAAACCATTAAGCGGTAAAATTGTGTCGTAAAACACATCATAAACGATATCAAATAAGCTCTTATCTGCACCGCCATAGCTAACAAACTTTGTAAGCGAGTCAACCATACCAAATGACATGGTACATAGCACAGTCAATACACCTGTAGATAAAGTTAAGATAGCCAGTGCTTTTTTACGGCTGATACCTTTGCGGTCACTTAATGTTGCAGTTGGCACCTCTACAATTGATACAAGTGACGTAATTGCAGCAAAAAAGACAAGTAAGAAGAATACAAACGCAACAATTGATGCACCCACGTAGCCAATATCAGCTTGTAACGCTAATAAAATTTTTGGTAGGTAGACAAAAATCATCGATACTGACGAGTCAGATAAAGTACTTGGGTCAGTATCTGGGTTAAAACTGAAAATAGCTGGAAGCACCATTAGACCAGCAATAAATGCCACCATCGAATCAGTGACAGCAACCATTTTTGCACTACCAACAATATCGTCTTTCTTAGAGATATACGATGCATAGGTCATTAAGATACCCATACCTAGTGACAACGAGAAAAACGCTTGAGCTAATGCACCATTTAATACGCTGGCATCCATTTTTGAAAAGTCAGGCACAACATAGTACTTTACACCTGCCATTGCGTTATCAAGAGTTAGTACGTAAACAACCAATGCGGTGAGTAGTACAAATAAAGCTGGCATCATAAACTTAGCCGCTTTTTCAATACCTTCTTTAACACCGCCCACTAAAATCAAATTAACGATGATGGCAACCACGGCCATATAACCAAACACGGTGTAGCTATTGATAAAGGTGCCAAAGTTATCTGGCTGGGCCAAGGCATCTAGATTACCAAAAGCGGTTTGCGATAAATAACCGAAAATCCATACAGTGATCACCATATAAAAAACAGCAATCATAAATGGCGTTAATACGGCTAAAAAGCCAGCAAAGTTCCATTTTGGATCATTGCCCGCTAAAAATTTGTATGAACCAAGTGGATCTTTTTGCGCTTTTCGACCCATGGCCATTTCAGCCATCATCACTGGCAAACAGATGAAAATGACAAACAATGCATAGACTAAAAGGAAAGCACCACCGCCGTTTTTTGTAGCTGAAACAGGAAAACCCACTAAGTTTCCGATACCTACAGCAGAACCGGCTGCCGCTAAAATAAAACCGAGGCGGGAGCTAAAATGCTCGCGTTTTTCGCTCATTTAAAAACCTTATTATTATTTTCTCAACCCAGCGACTCTACCAGTGTTACACCGCGTATTTCAAGCTTTATAAGTTAAAGTTATATGGGTTTGTGTAAAGATTATTACGCGAATAATCTCTCGTCTATTGCTAAGAATATGCTACTATTTTTTAAAAATAACATTGAGAACACACCATGCTGTATATGATTTATTCAACTGATGTTGAAAATAGTTTAGAAGCTCGCAAATCTGCACGCCCTGCTCACTTAGCACGCCTTCAAGAATTAGACGATCAAAACCGTTTATTTACGGCAGGCCCATTGCCAGCCATTGATAGTGAAGATCCGGCTGACGCTGGTTTTACTGGTTCATTAGTGGTTGCTGAGTTTGAGTCGTTAGAAGCAGCACGCGAATGGGCTGCAAACGATCCGTATATTGCGGCGGGTGTTTACGACAACTCAGTCGTAAAACCATTTAAAAAAGTATTTGGTTAACCTCTGAACTTAACTGAATCAATAATTCAGTGTTTGTTCACGGCTTATTAACTAAGATTTGGCTATTGAATTACAGAATTTAACGTAATTACTTGAATTTTAGTTAATTGGTTAATTAAACTAAATGGGTCTGGTTTAGGAGTTCCCCGTCATGCGCATATTATTAGCCTTCAGTTTTAGTCTTTTATTTGCATTATCAAGCTTTCATGCTGATGCCAATAAGAAACAAGCCCAAGAGGTGACTAAAAAGCAGGCTGTAACGATCGCCAAAAAATCTGAAGACGGCCGAACCCTAAAAATCACAGAGCAAGATAAAGTATTTACCGTAAGAATTTTAAAAACGAACGGCCACGTGGTTGATGTCCATGTGAACAAAAAGACTGGCGAAGTGAAAAAGGATTAAAAATGCGAATTTTAGTAATTGAAGATGATTTACACTTAGCAGATAACCTTCGTAATGCCCTAGAAAAAGAGCGTTACAGCGTTGACCTTTGTCACGATGGTGAAGCTGGTTTATTCCATATTACCGAATACCCGCTAGATATGGCGGTAGTCGATTTAGGCTTACCAAAAGTAGATGGTATTGAATTAATTACCAAAGCACGTGCACAAGGTATTACCATTCCTATTTTGATTTTAACGGCACGTGACCGTTGGCAAGATAAAGTAGAAGGCTTAGATGCAGGTGCAGATGACTACCTAACTAAACCTTTCCACGTTGAAGAGCTAATTGCCCGCTGTAATGCGCTTATCCGCCGTAGCGCAGGTAAAGCAAACCCAGAAATGACAGCTGGCCCAATTAAAATTCATACTCGCTCACAACAAGTATGGGTTAACGATAAAGAGCTTAGCTTAACGGCGTACGAATACAAAGTTTTAGAGTACCTAATGGTTAATCCACAAAAGGTAATTTCTAAATCTGAACTAACAGAGCACATTTACGACCAAGACTTCGACCTTGATTCAAACGTAATTGAAGTTTTCGTATTGCGTTTACGTAAGAAGCTTGACCCTGATGGTACCCTAAACCCAGTTGAAACATTACGCGGCCGTGGTTATAGGCTAAAAAGTCAGTGGTAGCATCGCAAATACCGCTTAAAGTAAGGCAAGGATTTATCCTTGTCTTTGTTTTATTAGTCGCCCTACCAATTCTGTTTTTCTCAATTGGTAAGGCTTACTACGCCTCTTTGGTCGAAGCGACCGAAAAAACCCTCGAAGCTCACTTATATTCATTAATTTCTGAAGTTGATTTCACTGAACGCGGCATCGTTATGCCAAGTACTATCTTAACGCCAGAACTAAACCGACTAAATTCAGACACCTACGCGATGATTTACCGCGGTGACTTACCGGTTTGGTATTCTGAATCGGCGACCAATATCAATTTTATTCCTGATAACTTTGAAGCCCCTGCAGGCTCTGCTGATTTTCGCCGTGTTGAATACAACAATACCGTATACTGGCAGTTAACGCTTACTGTTATTTTAGAGAACATTGACCAATCAGAGCATGCACGTTTTATTTTATTAAAGCGTAATGATGCCCTACTGAGGCTGATGGATGGTTTTAAGCAAACACTCGTAAATTGGATGTATGTGATGGGTGTGGCCATTGCAGCACTTATGGCGATTGGTTTTGTTTGGAGCGCAAGGCCACTGCAACGACTCGATAAAGAAATTAAAGCCATTGAGTCGGGTGATAACCAACAAATTAAAGGTCTTTACCCGGTTGAACTACAAACCATTAAAGCCGATTTAAACTTATTACTTGAATCGCAGCAGCGCCAAAAAGAGCGTTATCGTGCATCGTTAAGCGACCTTGCTCATGCATTAAAAACGCCATTGGCAGTGCTTAAATCAAGCCCTTTAGCCAATGATGCGGATGCACAAGAGCAGTTAGACCGCATTAATGTGATGATCGAACACCAGTTAAAGCGCGCTGCAACAGGTGCGTCTGACACCTGGAAGAAACAAACCCATATCAAGCCTGTTATTGATTCAATTTTAAGCGCGATGAGCAAGGTTTATCGCGACAAAGATATTATATTTACCTCAGAGGTTAGTGAAAAAGACTATTTCTTGGGTGATAAAACAGATTTGATGGAACTACTTGGTAATTTAATCGATAATGCCTGTAAAGCTTGCCGTTCACAGGTCGATATAAAGGTTAAGCAGAACAAAAAGTTAACGCTCAGTATAAGTGATGATGGCCCAGGTGTTCCTGAGCACAAGCGTGAATCATTACTAACTCGCGGTACCAGACTCGATACCTACGAAAGCGGCCATGGTGTCGGCATGGCTATCGTGTCGGATTTAGTCAACTCGTATAATGGCACATTAACCATTAAAGATGCAGAGAAACTAGCCGGTGCTGAGTTTATATTAGAGTTTAATTACCATGATAAAAAATAAAACATCAATACTCGTAAAAGGCAGCTTTTTAGCTTTAATTGCAAGTGCATCGCAGGCTCAAGCAGAGCAAACGTGTGAGCTTGCGAGCAACAATACCGATGACACAAAACGCTATATTCAATGTCTAGATCAAGTTATCGCCGATATTCAGCGTGACCAAAAGATGTGGATTAATAAGCTCACTATGGATCTTGAGAAAATTAAAGAAGATACCGGTAACAGCCAATTGCTACCGATTTTTAATCGCAGCATCAAGAACCAAGAACGTTATTTAGAAGACAGCTGTCGTTGGCGTTATTTACAAAAAATGCCAAATGGTACGAAAGCCGCTATTGCCTACAAGCAATGTGAAATTGAGATCCTAAAAAACCATGTGCAGGTTTTACAGCGACCTCTAAAGTGATAACACATAAACATATTGAAAAGTAAAAAGGCGCTTAAGCGCCTTTTTTAATCTTCAAGTTTTAGCTCTTCGCCATTGCCAAGCAAGGTAGCAAGCCATCGCCCTTCTTGACTAGTCTCTAAGGCTATTTTAACTATCATGGTCAATGGAACTGATAACAGCATACCCACGGTCCCCATCAGCCAGCCCCAAAAAATCAAGGATAAAAACACCACCAGCGTCGATAAACCCAGCCCTTTACCCATAAAACGCGGCTCGACGATATTACCCATCACCGTGTTTATAACTAAATAACCACCAGCAATAAACCCTGCAACCAGTGGGCCTTGAGTGATCAAAGCAAGTAACACAGGAGGCACCGCAGCAATGATAGAGCCAATGTTAGGGATATAATTAAGCATGAACGCCACTACACCCCAAAGTACAAAGTAATCAACATCAAGTGCCCAAAGCATAAAGCCTGCAAGCATACCTGTGCCTAAGCTAACCAGCGTTTTAATAGCCAGATAAGAATTAATTGAATCTAAGAATCGGTCAACCTGCTGCATTTTCATTTCAGGATCATCCAGTGCTAAATGCACTTTTTTACTCAGCATAGGTCCTTCAAACAACATGAACACCACGGTTAGGATGATCAAAAACAGGTTAGCCATCACGCCACCGAGGCCTGTGAGCATGTTGGTTGCAACATCAATCATTTTGCCCGGATCGAATAAAGAAATAATCTGTTCTTTATCAATCAGGATGTTATAACTCGCTGCAACATTAACCACCCAGACAAATTCTTCTTTTAGTTGTGCTTTGTACTCAGGCAGCTTTTCAGAGAAATCGGTCATCGATTGCCCAACCAATCCGGCAAGGCTTATCCCTACTCCAACAATCATCAACATAACAAACACAACAGCAATCCCTTTAGGGATACCGTATTTGGCAAAGAAACGAATTAAGGGATTACAAATAATGGCAATAAAGGCTGCCAACACAAATGGGATAACAATCACACTTGCGGCTTTAATACCCGCTAAAACAACGACTAAAGCAGCAAATATCACTAAACTTTTATTTACACCAGTCAGGCTCGACAAAATAAAATCCTTGTTAGTTTTTTTATCAGTGTAAGTGAAATACGCCGCAAAAGAAATCACAAAGCAGCTGGCACAATTAATGCTCATTATACGTGCATAATTTGAACAATTTATGATACATATAAGTAAGCGTGCTTTAAAAGGAGCTTTATATGGCACATTTATCCGAACAAGAACTCTCTTTTTTCAACCGTTTATTCGAGGCTGAACGGACTGATAGCGATCCAACCGATACAAAAATGTCTGTTAGGCTTAATTTGCCTGATAAATTAAATGGTTTACTTACCAATGCCAAACTGACACTACTGGCTGAAGTAGGGATTTATCAGTTGTGGTTTCCGCTTGAATTTAGCAAGGACGAGAATGGCCAACTGATCCCTGTACTTAGCGCACCAGAAGTAATAGATACCAAAGGCATCGAACGCAGCTGGCGTACGCCAGATCTTGAAATACACACCGAACAATTTCAAATATTGTCTTTATCAAGTACGGGCGTGTTACTCAAGCCGAAGCGTCAATCACCCGATCTTAATAAAGAGATACTGTTGGCATTTAATTTACCTAGTGAAGAACACGTTATCCTTAGCGTAAAGCTAATACGAACGACCAGTAAAGGGATTGCCGGAAAAATAGTGAAAGTGTGTCAGGGTGAAGATGCACTGCGTAAATACTTATTTGAGACCCATAAGCATCATCATGCAAAGCTGTACGAGCAAGGTAACTTTACTACTGAGCTTATCTAGTTGCAGCAGCTTAACAGCTTAGATAAGCTTGGCGTTTTGCAGCAAGTCACAACAAGGTATTTTATGAGTTACCCTATTGGAACCCCAGGTAAACCGTGGAACGACGCAGATAAGAAAGCATGGTTTGAATTACAGTCAGTAAAGCGTAGCTATTTAGATGATGTTGTATCGCAACTAAACTCTTTATCAAGCGATTTCAATATTGAGCAATATGGCGCATTGAGTTACGACAGAGACAAATACCCACTTTACATTTTAAAGAGCAAGCAATGGCAAGCTAATAAACCGGTTGTGCTGGTTACCGGTGGTGTTCATGGTTATGAAACAAGTGGTGTGCATGGTGCTTTAGCGTTTGCTAAGAGAAGTGCCAAAGACTACTTTGCTGACTTTAATATTTTAGTGGCTCCGTGTATCAGCCCTTGGGGTTATGAAACGATTAACCGCTGGAATCCAAATGCCACGGATCCAAATCGCTCATTCTATGCAGATAGCCCAGCTGAAGAGTCTGCAGCAATTATGCAGTATTTAGCCGACAACGCTATTGCACCTTATGTGCATATTGACCTACATGAAACGACAGACACTGATAATAGTGAGTTTCGCCCTGCTCTAGCAGCACGTGATGCAACGACCCACGATAACTGGAACATTCCTGATGGCTTTTATCTTGTCGCTGATAGTGAGCGTCCGCATGATGCATTTCAAACAGCGATTATAAAATCAGTTGAGAAAGTAACCCACATCGCACCAAGTGATGAGAATAACCAGTTGATTGGTGTGCCACAAACTCAATTTGGTGTGATTAATTACCAAGCGAAAAAACTGGGGTTATGTATGGGCTTAACCGATGCAGAATATGTCACAACAACAGAGGTTTACCCTGATAGCCCACAGGCAAATGACGACATTTGTATTGATGCACAAGTAGCCTCAATTACCGGTGCTTTGAACTATATTGTTAACAAATAGTTAGTTATATTTTAAATCTGGGGTGAATGATTTATCCACCCCAACCTTAAACGACTAGATAAAATTTACACATATATAAATTTAATGAAAAAGTTATGTTTTTTGAAATTTGTATACTAAATAACTAGACACATACATAGAATTGTATAAAATTCGCGCTCTTTTTAATTCAAAAGGGAAGCAAATTGGAATTTAAGAATCACTATGGCAGTGTCAGTATCATCACTGATGGCCCAATTATTATTGGGCAATTTTCTGGTAATATTAACGCACGTTTGGTCAATGACTTTGCAGTCGATTTAAAAAAGCATATTTCTGCTTTAGCTGGAAAGCCGTGGGCATATATTAGTCATTCTACCCAATTACTTGCTACCACCCCTGATGCTGAACGTGGTTTCACGCATTTATTTCGTGCTCTGCAAGGCACTAACTGTATAGCCACCGCTTATATGTTTAGCTCGTCTATTGTGCTTAATCAGATGAAACGCATCATTGCACAAGCGCAATCACCGATTCAAATAATGGACTGTTTATTTGATGATTTAGACAGCGCTAAGGCTTATGTGCTTAAGCAGCTCGAATTTGCAGAAATGGCTTGTTAAAAACAAGCCATTTTCGTTTCTGGAGCCGTGATTGAGGTTAATCTCGGTAAAACTTAGTTTCTTTAGTTATTGCGATATCAGCATCTTCTAATGCTTGAATGTGAAAACTGATAGGCGTTACTTTTGATTTCAGCTCGTAGCCATCTGCAACCACAGTGACAGGCACACGCTTCATCTGACCTGCCTCAACAGTTATCGTTTCAGGCACTTGTAAGCTTGCTTCTTCAATACCACTGATGCCAATTGAATAGCTCAAGCTATGCTGTGTTTTGTTGATAATTGATAAGGTATATGGGTTTTCTACTAAGCCTTCAAAATTTACACGGTACAGGGCATTACGGTCACGAATGACAGAAGCCTCAATAGGTGTACGCATTGCCATCCACACAACCATGCCAACGACAAACAGCGCTGTTAAACCACCATAGCCAAGCAGTTTTAACCTAAATGGATTGGTCGTTTTGCCTTCCATTTGTTTTTCAGAGGCGTACCTGATCAGGCCTTTTTGATAGTTGAATTTTTCCATCGTGCTATCGCACGCATCAATACATAAGCCACAGTTTATGCATTCATACTGCAAGCCATTACGAATATCGATACCGGCTGGGCATACTTCAACACATAGGTTACAGTCTACGCAGTCACCTAAGCCTAACTCTTTAGGATCGGCTTTACGCTTACGCGCACCACGAGACTCCCCTCGCGCTTGATCGTAGGTAACAACTAACGTGTCTTTATCAAACATTACTGATTGAAAACGTGAATAAGGGCATGCGACAGTACACATTTTTTCACGTAAGAATCCCGCATTGCCATAGGTACAAAAAGCAAACAGGAATACCCAAAAGCTGACGATCCCAGACATTTCTAAGGTAAATAAGCTCATGTATAGAGACTTAGCAGGGATGAAATAAGCCATAAATGACATAGATGTAAGCAAAGAGATCAACAGCCAAGCTGCATGCTTAGTGATTTTCTTTTGCCATTTACTCACTGACCAATCAACTTTATCAAGTTTAATACGCTGATTACGGTTACCTTCCACTTTATGTTCGACCCAAGTAAACATCAGCATCCAAATTGTTTGTGGGCAAGTGTAACCACACCAGACACGACCTAACCAGTTAGTGACGAAAAACAAAGCAAACGCCCCTGTCATAAATAACATGGCTAAGATCATAAAATCTTGTGGTAATAGCGTTAAGCCAAATAAAGTAAATTTTTGGCTGGCTACGTCGAGTAAAACAGCTTGACGGCCATCATAGGGGATCCACGGAATGGCGATGAACGTCAGCATTAGCACCCAGCCTAAGTAACGGCGGATACGTTGGAAATACCCCTTTTGCTCACGAATATAAATTGGCCCTTCTTGGTTGTAGGGCTTGATGATTAAGTCTTGCTCTTTAATATCAAATTTCATTTTGCTACTTACTTTTGTGTCGGTAATAACCTGACAGAGCAACAATCAGGCCAACACAAATTAAAAGTAAGTCATTGATATTAAATGGTTAAATTTATATTTGAACATTCAAAAGCACGATATATCGCGAATGCTCGCGGTATATCACGAATCAACGCTTTATCGCTAGCTTTTTCATCTTTGATCTAAGGGTACTTTCTGGCAGGCCCAGCAAGGTTGCAGCACCATTTTCACCTGATATTTGCCCGTTACAGCGTTTTAGCACCTCACAAATATGCTGCTTTTGTACAGCATCAAGAGAAACCACCTGCTCATTTGATTGCTCGTTACTCAAAGGTGCAGACAGCTGTAATACAGCTTGCTTAGACAAAATAGCTTCACGCTCAAGGATATTTTGTAGCTCACGAATATTACCTGGCCAATCATAATTAGCCAATTTAGTGAGTGTTGCTTTGCTTAGCCCTTTTAACTGTTTACCTAAGCGCTTGTTTAACTGCGTAATAATATTTGCTGCAAGTAGTGGAATATCTTCCTTGCGTTCACGAAGCGCAGGCACACGAATAGGAAACACATTTAGGCGATAATACAAGTCCATTCGAAAGCTACCCTGCTCAACCATTTGCCACAAGTTACGATTTGTTGCAGCTAACACTCGGATATCGACTTTTAAAGTCTGACTACCACCGACACGCTCAAACTCTTGCTCTTGTAGGACCCGCAGTAATTTACTTTGCGCCTCTAATGGCAGCTCTGCCACTTCATCTAAAAATAAAGTGCCTTTATCAGCCAGTTCAAAACGCCCTTTTCTGCGTTCATTAGCGCCAGTAAACGCCCCTTTCTCATGACCAAATAACTCAGACTCAATTAAGTTGGCGGAAAACGCCGCGCAGTTTACTTTTATGAAAGGTTGCTCAGCACGATTGCTCAAGCGGTGAAGGTTTCGTGCCACCAGCTCTTTACCCGTGCCGTTTTCACCTAAAATCAAAACCGTACTATTGGTTTGGCTTACCAAGGTAATTTGCTCGAGCATACTTTGAAATGAATGACTTTGCCCAACTAAGCCAGAGTCTTGCCAATCTTCATTTAACTCTGAAATCAGGTAAGCATTTTCAGCTTGTAGCTGCTCAGATAAGTGCTGAACTTGTGCTAAGGCATCACGCAACGCCACTTCTGTTTGCTGTTGTTTGGATACATCGCGAAAAATCGCGACTGCCCCAATCAAGGCACCATTTTTATAAACTGGCGTTGAAGTATACTCAACAGCAAAATAGCTTCCATCTTTACGCCAGAATACTTCATCGTTTACATGACGGTGTTTGCCATCGAACATAGTGCAATATATTTGGCATTCATCCGCCGGGTATGGTGAGCCATCTTTACGAGTGTGATGATGATATTGATGTATTTTTTTGCCAAGGAGTTCGTCTGCTTTCCAGCCTGTCATGCGCTCCGCAGCAGGGTTTACAAAAACTGCATTACCCGATAAATCGAAGCCATAAATACCTTCACCTACGGCATTTAGCAGTAATGTGGGGTCGTTTAAAAATTCCTTGATCATAGCTATCACTCAATTCGCGAAATATCACGAGCAATTATGACAAGGTTGAACATGCTTAACAAGCAATTACAAAAAAAGCGGCTAGAAGCCGCTTTAAAATATCAAATAGTTTTACAGTGTGGGCACTAAAATAATTTCACCCTGAGATACTTTCATATCTAATGGTAGTTTGCTCAACAGTGCGACTTTAGGGTCGTTCATATTTAGCTTATAGACAGGGTTAACCGCTAAAAAGCCGTTAATCACTTGCATTGCTTGGTCATCTAATAAGTTTAAGCTGCCCTTAAAACCCGCGGTGTCGATTGTTGTATCAACCAGTTTTACATTACGTAAAAAGACCGCTTTTTTCTCGCTGTCATAAAATGGGCTGCCTTCAATTTGTAGTTTTAAGCGTACTGGATACTTAAGCGCAAACGCTTTGATAACAGCACTAGAATCAGCTCCTAAAACCACCACATCACGCTTATCTGGGCCAACATTGACACTCAGGTCGTTTACTGCAAAATCAACTGGTAAGCCCATCAGCTTAATCTGTTCACTTAGTTTTGGTAATTGATTAGCAAGTGCTGCTTCAATCTCAGAATTGGTAAACGAGTAAACAGACATCCCTTGGTCTGTACTTTTACATGCCCCTAAAAATAAACAGGTAAGTAGTAATAAAATTCTCATTGTTTTCCTCAAAAACACACGGAAAAAAACCGCTTTAAAAAGCGGTTTTATTCGTTAAATTGCAAATATTGCTTTAAGTCTTGCTAGTGTGTCAGCTGAAACTGAACCCTCACTGACTGCAAGTAATTGCTTTAAGTAATAATAAACATCTGCGTGCTCACCACGGTGTTTATCATCTAACATCGCAACTTGCTCTGTCATACGTAACTGACTATCGGCCGATTCTACGCCTGCCAGAATTTCGATACGAGTTAACAGCTGCGCAGCGTTTAGCTTAGTTGTTAATGAAGCTTGAAACTGTGAAGGCAGTTCACTGCCGCTCTCAAGAGCAGCAAATAAAGCCGTTAACTTAGACTGCTCTGCTTGCTTACTGATCTGCGCTGTTTTTGCGCTAATCGCTGTCTCTAACTGAGTCACGCGTGCCGATAATGCTTTTGAGTACTCAAGCTCTGCAAGCTTCACTGTTAAATCTTTAAGCTGTGCAAGGTGCACCACGGTCTCAAGTGCAGACTCAAGCTCACTTAATTGCTCTGCAGCAACTTCGTCATTTTGTTGCTGAACTTGCTTTTGCTGTTCAAACTCGGCACTGCGCTTAGCAAAGGTGTCGTCATTAACTCGTCTGAATTGCTGCCATAAAGTGTTTTCAGCTTTCATTCCAGCAAAGCCAATAGTCTGCCATGTTTGTTGCAGTGCTTTTAGCTCTTGGCACGCAGCAGCTAAATCATCGCTTTGCGATAACTGTGTTGCTTGCTCAACAAGTACAGCTTTTTGCTCAGCATTTGCTTTATGAAATGCAGCAAGTTGACCTTGAACTTGTGATTGCACAGCTTTAAATTGCGCTTGTAGTTCACGATATGTTTTAGGATCGACGTTACCTGCAGAGCGCCACGCTTTAGCGGTACGGTTAAACTTGCTTTCAAACTGCTTCCAATCAAACTCATCAGAAGAGGTATCAAGCTCTGTTAACTGCTGCATTTGAGAGATTATTTCAACGCGCTGTGCTTTAGCTTGCTCACGTTGTTGCTCTTGCTCTGCGAAATACTCACGACACGGCGCAAACAGTAATTCAATTTGTTGATCGAATAACTCACCTTGTTGCTTTTCTGCATCAGTATCTAAACGCCCTAACTCATTCCAACGACGACGTAACTGTTTAACTTGCTCTGCGCGTTGTTTAGGGTCAGTGCACTCGGTTGCAACAAGTTCATTTACTTCAACAAGTAATGCCTCACGCTTTGGCGCTGATGCGTATTTTTGCCAATCTTTTGCTTCGGCTAACTGTGTTTCTAAATCAGCTTTCAAGCTATTTAATGGCTGCTTGTAATAGTCTGTAAGTGTTGCGTATAGCTCTTCAAAACCTTTAAACACACCAAAGGCAACATTAAAGCGACCTTGGTCAATTAAGCGTTTTACATCACGAGCTTTACGCTTCGCTGTTTGTTGATTTTTCTCAAACTTATTCGTCAGCGGTGCCATCGCTTGCTGCCAGCTGTTTACTACTTCAGCTAAATTGGCTTTAAAGCGACCCTGTAAACGACTAGGAATACTTGCCAGCTTTTTGCGTGCTAATTTTTGCTGTTGCTCAAACTGCTGTTTTAGCCCGTCAAACTCGCTTTCGTCTTCGGTTGTCGCAACGATATTTAATTGATCAAATGCCCCTTTAAACTCAGCAATAGCACTAACCAGTTGCGGTAACTGTTCGACTTGGTTAAATAAATTTGTTAAGTGCAGTTTTACATCACTAACATGTTTGTTCTCAGATAAGTTCGCCTCTGCTAACGCATCTTTTGCCTCTGCAACTTTTGCCTCGAGCCAATCTTGCTGAATTTGCTCTGGCGTTTCTAAGCCTAATTGCAATGCATTTTCAATTTCTTCGCCAATTGCTTCAAGACTCGCCAGTGCTAATACCTGACGTTGTTGTTCAGCTAACGCTTGCTGCGTTGCTTCATGCTCTTTACTTAAAACTGCAATATGAGATTCAAGCTTTTGCGTAATCGCTGAATATTTCTTATCTAACGTGCTTACTTGCTCATCGCTCAGCCATTTTAGTTCGATAGCTTGCCACTGCTGTAATAACTCAGCATGTTGCATCGACACTAACTGAAAGTCATTTTTATCACGAAGCGCATTAAGCTTTGCTAATACTACACGTGTATCAGCTTCTACTTTGGCAGGCATTTCTATCGCTAAGCGTTCATTGTCAAGATGAGTCGCCAGTTGTGTGTGTGCCTCACCTTTTGCATGCTTTAATAGTGATTTAGCAAGTTGATGATTAATCACAAGCTCAACAAGTTGCAATTGCAGCTCTTCACGGCCTTCTTTAAAAGCTTTATCAATTAAGCTTGGGTTTGCTAAACGCTTTAATAACTTAACGCGAACTTGAAGTTCTTTTTCTGCAAAGGCGAGTTTCTCAAGAGTTTTGACTGGTGCATAACGCTCAATAAATTCATTTTTGATATTTGCATCTAGCTGGCTATCGGTATTTAAAACCGCTTGGTTAATATGCTGTTCTGCAACGTCTTTAAGTGCTTGGTCTTGCTTGTATGCTTGCCACCATAAAACAATATCGTTCACTTTGTTTAATGCTTTTTTGCGGATCTCAGCTGAGCTGTCTTCAAGGGCAATGCTATTTAAGATGCTAAGGTCACGCTCTGTATCAAGACGTTCTACCGCAGCTAAACGCACTTGGTTTTTAGGATGCTTCCACTTTGGAGTAAACAGGTGTTTAAAGATCATTTTCACTAAACCTAGCTATTTCATTTTCTGATGCGAATTCTTTTTGCAATTGAGCTTTGCTCTTTTGCACCATTTCACCATTTGCGCCAATGGTAAACTGCTCATTGCTTTGCGAAACTTTAGCTTGATAAAGCATCACGAGTTGAACGGTTTGTTGTTTTTGTTCTTCAGACAAAGGAGTGCCGTCAGGCCACTTACCCGTTGAGGCACCATACTGAAGACGTTCAAATACTTCTGGGGTGATATTTTTAACGATGTGATCAATATTCATGTTACTTTTTCTTTTTTAAAACAACTAAATAGATGCGGCTTACAAGATACCACACAAAACCTACTGCCATTGCCGATGTATAGGCATACCACTCAAGAGACTTTGCTTCGGGGTGCATAAAGTAATAACAGAAAAAGCCCCCTAAAAATAAAATCAGTGCGAGGAAAGACTGATTCATAAACTTTTGTTGTCTACGAATGCGCGTTTCTTTTTGCATTTGCTGCAATTGCTCATTGCTTAGATCGGTGACTTGGCATTCACAATGCGGGCATTGCTTATGTTTGTCAGATATTGATTTTGCACACTGCGGGCAACTAATAATCGCCATATCTTTCTCCATACTACGCATAAAAAAGGCGCCTTTAGGCGCCCTTTATTGTACTTGTTTTATGAGTCGATGTCTTATTTGAATTTCATTCATTTGTGAAGATTCGAAAACCTGCACAACTAAATTCACTACAAAAACTCAAAAACCTGATTTATTGTTTCTGTTTCGCCTTTTCAGCTAGACGCTTTTCCCAGAAAGTCGCATTTTTAATGCCTAATTTAACTGGATCAAAAGTGATTTCGCCACCGGCTTTCTTTTGATCTTCGTAATCACGTAAGCAGTTAAGGGCAGGTTTTGCGACAAAGAAAATAGCCAAAATACCGACAATGTTGATCCAGGCCATTAAGCCTACGCCAATATCACCAATATTCCAGATATAACCAGAGCTGTTTACCATGCCGTAAGCAACCATAAACATGATGACTAGCTTAACAATAACCAGTGGAATATTGCCTTTGAAATAACGGTTTAAGTAAGCAACGTTCGTTTCAGCAATATAGTAATAAGCAAGAATTGTGGTAAATGCGAAGAAGAATAAAGCAATACCAACGAATGCTTCACCAAAGCCACCAAATACGCTAAATAATGCCATTTGTGTGAAAGCAGCAGAGCCTACTTCTGTTGCAGCATCAACGTTTTGCACAATGAATTGACCTGCAGGTAACTCACCCACAATGTTGTATTGTTTAGTGATTAGAATCATTAACGCCGTTGCTGTACAAACAAAAATGGTATCAACATAAACAGAAAATGCTTGCACTAAACCTTGTTGAGCTGGGTGATCAACTTCAGCAGCTGATGCTGCATGTGGACCCGTACCTTGACCTGCTTCGTTTGAGTAAATACCACGTTTAACACCCCAACCAATAGCAGCACCAAAGCCTGCTTGCGCGGTGAATGCATCAGATAAGATCATTGAGAAGATACCTGGCACTTTATCTAGGTTTAAGAAAACCACGATTAAAGCTAACACGATGTAACCTAGTGCCATAAATGGCACCACGATTTGTGTGAAGTTTGCGATACGTTTAATGCCACCAAAGATGATAAATGCAAGCACAATTAAGATGATTGCAAGAGCAACAAGCTTAAAGCTACCTACTTCACCAAAGCTGGTGCTAACCAATGTGCCTTCACCAAAAACTTGTGTGAATGCATTACCTACCGCATTCGCTTGAACGCCCGGAAGGAACACACCACAAGCAATAATCGCCGATACTGCAAATAATACGGCTAACCACTTTTGCTGTAAGCAGCGGTCGAAGTAAAATGCTGGACCACCGCGATATTGACCATCTTCTTCTGATTTATAAATCTGACCAAGAGTTGACTCGGCATACGCAGTACTTGCGCCAAGGAACGCAACTATCCACATCCAAAAAATCGCCCCTGGACCACCAAAGCCGATTGCTGCAGCAACCCCGGCAATATTACCGACACCTACACGGCCTGATAACGATACAGCAAGTGCTTGGAACGAAGAAATACCCGTATCTGAATTATTAGAGCTAAGCAATAATTTACACATTTCTTTAAAATGTCTAACTTGTGCGAATCGGGTTAAAACGGAATAAAACAGACCTGCACCTAGACATAAATAAATGAGTGCACTACTCCAAATTATGTCATTAACGGCGCTTACTAAAGCTTCCATGGATATCCTCTATGATTATATTTTTTATTGTTAGTTACGATACTCAGCGTGAGCTTGTGAGAATGCGCGACACGATGACTGTGAGAAATAAAAATGAGATTTTGTTACTTCACAGCTGAACATATTGAATATTAACTTAAACCCACCAAGTTTGTTAACAGTTAATTTTCAATATGCTAAATGTACCTACCTCGTTAACATTTGATGCATCCTGCTCTACACCGTCATTTTTCAGTCAACAGATACAATTACGGGCATCAGTTTTGCTGATGCCCGTAAGGTTCGTTATCTTAATTTATCAACCACGTTAACAATAGCCGCTAACGTATCTTGACCAAATTGATACGAGCGACGGTCTGACCAGCCGTAATCTGGATCTGGTAAATCATCGTTATCTTTAAATGGCATCTCTACCGTGTAAGCTAATGCATTAAATTCATGCGCGACAGCAGAAGAACCGACAGTTAAGTTAGCCTGGCCCGGCTCATCTTTTGGATAACCATGTTCGTCTTGGAACTCAGGCGTCACAGTTAAAAGCGCAGCTTTAAAGCTATCTTCTAACTCTTTTAAGCGATCATCGTAGCCTGGAATACCTTCACTACCCGCAACAAAGTTATAAGGAATTGCCTCGTCACCATGAATATCTAAGTGCATATCAAGGCCCGTTTCACGCATTTTGTTAAGCACTAAGAAAACTTCAGGGCTATTTTCCATGCTCGGTGTTTGCCATTCACGGTTCAAGTTAACGCCTTTAGCGTTAGTACGTAGGTGACCACGCACACTGCCATCTGGGTTCATATTTGGCACGATGTAGAATACCGCTCTAGATAATAGTGCCGCTGCATGTGGGTCTTCATCATCAAGTAATTTATGAAGTAAACCTTCAACGTACCACTCAGCCATAGTTTCGCCTGGGTGCTGGCGCGCCGTGATCCAGATTTTTTTCTTCTCACTGCTAGGAATACCCACTCGTAAAACACTCATGTCACGACCATCAAGGGTTTCGCCTAATGTTTCTAATTCACAAGCATGCTGGCTTTGTGCCCATGCAAGTAAATCTAAGTGACGGTCATAGCTGTATGGCGCAAAGTAAGCAAAGTACATGCTGCTACACTCAGGCTCTACTTCAAATGATAGTGTGCCGTTTGCGTACTCTGATGGTACACGGAACCAAGTTTGACGGTCGTATGATGCAACCGCATGATAACCTTCCCAGCCATCAGGGTATGCTGAGTTCTCTAGGTTATTAATGTGTAATTTATGGTTTTGAAACGCAGTTGTTTCAAGACGAAAGTGAAACCACTGGAAAAAATCAGACTGATTGTCTTTATTGATTTCTAATTGAATATTCAGTGGATCAACGGCTTCAATAACCTTGATATTACCACTGTCAAAATTGCTGGTGATTCTCATTCTATAAACCTATTGGTTAAAAATAATTCTTAGCTATTCGCTTGTTAGTTAAGAATTAAGTCAACGCTCTGTAGTTAGAACGTTTTGTTAGTAATATGGTGTAGACCCTTAACAGCCTATCACATGCTGAAAATTTGCAAAAACTTTCACGACTAAAAAAGCCAGCATAATGCTGGCTTCTAGATTCTTTATAACTTAGGTATTAGCGAGGTAAGCTTGGGAAAGTTACTTCAGCCATATCACGCATACAGCGTACTACCTGACAGCTATAACCAAACTCATTATCGTACCAAACGTAAAGTACAACGCGGTTGTCATCTACGATTGTCGCTTGTGAATCAACAACACCTGCGTAACGGCTACCTACTAAGTCAGTCGATACGATTTCAGTAGACGCTGTGTAATCGATTTGATCACGAAGGTCTGAATGAAGTGCTGTTTCACGTAAGAACGCATTTAGTTCTTCAACAGTTGTACCTTTTTCAAGATTTAAGTTCAAGATAGCCATTGATACGTTTGGCGTAGGAACACGGATAGCGTTACCAGTTAGTTTACCTTCAAGCTCAGGTAAAGCTTTAGAAACCGCTTTTGCAGCACCTGTTGAAGTGATAACCATGTTAAGTGCAGCAGCACGGCCACGACGCTCAGCTTTGTGGTAGTTATCAATTAAGTTTTGGTCATTTGTGTAAGAGTGAACTGTTTCAACGTGACCGTTTTTGATACCAAACTTATCGTTAAGTGCTTTTAATGTAGGGGTAATAGCATTGGTTGTACAGCTTGCTGCACAGACAATCTTATCTTCAGATTTGATATCTTGGTTGTTTACACCGTATACGATGTTTTTGATGTTACCTTTAGCTGGTGCAGTTAATAATACTTTTGCTGCGCCTTTTGCTTCTAAGTGCTGGCCAAGGCCTGCTTCGTCTTTCCAGATACCTGTGTTATCAACAACAAGTGCATTCTCGATGCCGTAAGCTGTGTAATCAACTTCGCTAGGAGAGTTAGCATAGATAACTTGAATGTAGCTACCGTTAGCTTTAATTGCATTGCGCTCTTTATCAATTGTGATTGAGCCATTGAATGGACCGTGGATAGAGTCACGGCGAAGTAAGCTTGCACGCTTTTCTAAGTCGCCGTCTTTACCGCCACGTACAACGATTGCACGTAAACGTAGGTCTGCATAAGGACCTGACTTTTCGATTAATAGACGCGCTAATAAACGACCGATACGACCGAAACCGTATAACACAACATCACGTGGCTCTTTGCGCTCTGAGTTTGCGATTTCTGCTAGTTCGTCAGTTAAGTATTCTTCAACTGAGCGACCTTTCGCAGCATCGTTAAACAAATAACCATACGCTAGTTTACCAATATCGATACGTGCTGAGTTTAAGTCCATTTTGCTAATTGCTTCTAAGAAAGGGAAGCTTTCACGTAAACGTAGTTTTGTACCTTCAAACTGAGCAACTGTTTTGTGTGCTTTGATGATATCGATTGTACTGGCATTAACGAGAGGACGGCCATATACAGCGATTTCGATACCACGATTACGGTAAAGTCTACCAATAATAGGTTGCATACTTTCTGCGTAATCTTGACGTTCTTGCCAGCTGCTTGTGTATTCTAACTCGTGAGATGAGGTCATTTTTTTTACCTAATTAAACAATTTTGAACGGATAGCCTTAAAAAATGTGTTGTGATTTGAGAGCAACACATCTCAGGCAGGGGTATTCTAATTTAAACTCGAACGATTCTCCACTGTTACAGAACAAATCATTGCGCTAGAATAAAGTAGTACAAATTAAGTAGAGGTTAAGGAATGTTATTAAGAGCAAGCGTGTTGCTTGGTTTATTGGCATTAGCAGGCTGTGAAGATCCGCTTACACTAGCGAAAGTGTGCGACGAAACACCTGGCTTCTGCAGTGATTTAAATAAAGACAGTCACTGCAAAGAGCAACGTGCCGAGGTCATCATTCAACGTTATGTTGAATATAAGTCACCAACAGACGAAAACAAATACCAATTATTAAAGGATTTTGAGAAATACGATCAATGTGTGTCGCTTGCCGCCAAGATTGAGCACATAAAACTAAAAGAAAAAACCACGTCTCGTGTTGAAGGTCATTTAACAAGCATCAAAGAAATGACTCGAATTTTTCAAGATACCAAAAATACTGACCACCCAGGTTTATTGTATTACCATTGGTCGCGTAATAACGACCAATCTGCGTTAACTAAATTGCTCGCCCTGGAAGAAAAGCAAGATAAACGGGTGACTGAAGATGCCGAAATGCAGTTTTTCTTGGCAAGCTACTACGTGAAGTTTGATGATGAAAAAACCATTGATTTGCTCTACAAAACGCTAGAGTTAAATAAAGCAGGTGAAGCACCCAATCCTGAGATCTACCCTACTCTTGTGAGCTTATTCTACAAACACGAAAAGTATAAACATGCCTACACCTTTGCACGTGTAGCACAATTATCAGGGTATGAAGATGTCGATATTTTACCTATTGAGCATCAACTCGCTGCCGCAGGCAAAAGCCTAGACAGCTTAGATGATTTAGCACAAAAAACCTACGACAGTATCCAAGAAGGAAGCTTCGTATCACCACGCGGGTTTTGATAATTCCAACTCGCTAATGTGCAGTGCTCAGACAAATAAAAAAGGCAGCTAACGCTGCCTTTTCTTATTTTGCTTTGCTTGTGCCAACTTCTACACGAGTTTTTAGCTTTTGACCTGGTCTAAAAGTCACAACTCTGCGCGCCGAAATAGGAATATCTTCACCTGTTTTCGGATTGCGGCCTGGACGTTCTTTCTTGTCTCGAAGATCAAAGTTACCAAATCCAGAGAGCTTAACCTGCTCGCCTTTTTCTAGCGCTGAGCGGATTTCTTCAAAAAACGCTTCAACTAAATCTTTGGCATCTTTTTTATTGATCCCGAGTTTTTCAAATAGGTGTTCAGCTATGTCGGCTTTAGTAAGCGCCATATCTAGTCCCTCAACGATGCGTTAAATTGTTCGGCCAGTGCGGCCACCACATTATCAACTACTTGATTGATATCTTTCTCTTCGAGCGTTCTATCAACCGCTTGCAGTGTTAGAGCAATCGCCAAACTCTTATAATTTGGCTCAATACCTTTGCCCTTATACACATCGAATAAGTTTAGGTCAACCAATTGATTTCCGCCAACTTTTTCTATGACATTTAAAATATCGCCAGATTTTACGTGATCTTCCACTAAAATCGCGATATCACGGCGGTTTGACGGGAATTTCGACACTGCCACTGCTTCTGGTAATTTTCTTTTTTCTAGTGCAGACATTTCGATTTCAAACACAAATGCTGTGTTGTTGATATCTAGTGACTTTTGCACCTGTGGGTGCACTGCACCAAAGAAACCTACTTTTTTACCATCAACATAAATAACGGCTGATTGGCCTGGGTGTAAGCCATCAGACTGCTCTGCTTTTATCTCAAAACGTGATGAATCATTGCTAATCGCTAAAAGTGCTTCAACATCACCTTTTAAATCATAGAAATCAACGCTACGCTTCTCTTGAACCCAATGTTCACCGTGTGCAAGACCTGAGATTACACCACCAATGACAGCAACTTGGTTTACACCGTTTTCAGCATTTTCGTCACGTAAGAATTTTAAGCCGTGCTCAAATAAGCGTACACGTGGTTGCTGACGGTTTTGATTATAAACTAGAGACGCTAATAGACCCGGCATCAAGCTCACGCGCATTGCCGACATTTCAACCGAAATTGGGTGTGGCAATACAAGCGCATCACTTTGCGGGTGTAAAATTGCTTGTGCTTTTGGATCAACGAAGCTGTAAGTAATTGCTTCTTGGTAACCACGAGTAACAAGCGTATTGCGGAATTTAGTAACCGCAACATGTGACTCGTCATGGTTAGTCATTTTTAATTTAGCAGTTGGTGCAACGTTAGGAATACTGTTATAGCCGTAAACACGCGCAACTTCTTCAATTAAATCTTCTTCGATACGAATATCAAAGCGATAGCTAGGTACGTCAGCACTCCATACACCATCAACAATTTTCACGTCTAAACCTAAACGCGTTAGGATGTCAGTTACTTTTGCATCATCAATGTGGTGGCCAATAACACGGTCTAAACGCTCTCGACGTAAACGTACTTCTGTTACTTTTGGTAATTTGTCAGTTGCGACTGCTTCAACAACTGGGCCTGCTTCACCGCCAACAATCTCAAGAAGTAATGCTGTCGCACGTTCCATTGCATCTTTTTGCAGTGCAAAATCGACACCACGCTCGTAACGGTGTGACGCATCAGTGTGTAAACCGTAGCTACGTGCTTGACCAGCAATAGCGACAGGGTTAAAGAACGCACTTTCTAATAAAATATCTGATGTTGCTTCAGTTACACCTGATTTTTCACCACCAAAAATACCTGCAATAGCAAGCGCTTTGTTGTGATCAGCAATAACAAGCGTAGACTCGTTTAGTTTAGCTGTGTTGCCATCTAACAGAACTAACTCTTCACCCGCATTTGCGCTACGTACTTTAATACCACCTTCAATCGCATTTAAATCAAATGCGTGCATTGGGTGACCTAGCTCTAATAACACATAGTTTGTTACATCAACAACAGGGTCGATTGAGCGAATACCACTGCGACGAAGCTTCTCTACCATCCAAAGTGGTGTTTCTGCATCAAGGTTAATACCTTTAATTACACGGCCTAAATAACGAGGACACGCTTCATCATTCACAAGCTCAATCGATACTTTGTCATCAATCGTTGCAGCAACTGGTGCGATTTCAAGTGTGTTTACATCAACACTGTTAAGTACGCCTACTTCACGCGCTAGGCCTTTAATACCTAGGCAATCACCACGGTTAGGTGTTAAGTCAACATCAATAATGTTGTCGTCTAGGCTTAAGTACTCACGTAAATCTGTACCGATTGGTGCATCACTTGGTAATTCCATGATGCCATCACCTTCTTCGCTGATACCTAACTCAACGAATGCGCACAGCATACCGTGTGAAGGTTGACCACGAAGTTTGGCTTTTTTAATTTTGAAGTCGCCAGGTAATACAGCGCCAACTGTCGCAACAGCTACTTTTAAACCTTGACGACAGTTAGGTGCTCCACACACGATATCAAGTAGCTCATCACCACCTACGTTTACTTTAGTTACACGTAATTTATCAGCATCTGGGTGTTGACCACACTCAACAACTTCACCAACAACAACGCCGGTGAACTCTGCTGCTGCAGGCTCAACACCGTCAACTTCAAGACCAGCCATTGATAACTGTTCCGAAAGAGCCTGTGTGTCGATTGCTGGGTTAACCCACTCTCTTAACCACTTTTCACTAAATTTCATTTTATATCTTCACTCTTAACGGAACTGGTTTAGGAATTTTAAATCGTTTTCGAAAAATGCACGTAAGTCGTTTACGCCGTAACGCAACATAGTCAAGCGCTCTACACCCATACCGAATGCGAAGCCTGTGTATTTTTCTGGATCAATACCCACTGATTTAAGAACGTTAGGGTGAACCATGCCACAGCCTAATACCTCTAACCACTTGCCGTTTTTACCCATAACATCAACCTCAGCTGATGGTTCAGTAAATGGGAAGTAAGAAGGACGGAAACGAATTTCCATATCTTCTTCAAAGAAGTTACGTAAGAAGTCGTGCAGAATACCTTTTAACTCAGTGAAGCTTACATCTGTATCAACCATTAAGCCTTCCACTTGGTGGAACATTGGCGTGTGTGTTTGGTCATAATCGTTACGATAAACACGACCTGGTGAAATGATACGTAGTGGTGGCTGCTCAGTTTCCATAGTACGGATTTGTACGCCACTAGTTTGTGTACGTAACACAAGCTTAGGGTTGAAATAGAAAGTATCGTGATCAGCTCGCGCTGGGTGGTGCTCAGGAATATTTAGCGCATCGAAGTTATGAAAATCATCTTCAACTTCAGGACCTGATTTAACCGCAAAACCTAACTCACCAAAAAAGCTTTCAATACGTTCAATAGTACGAGTTACTGGGTGTAAGCCACCTGTTGGCATAACACGACCCGGTAAAGTTACGTCGATCGTTTCTGCAGCTAGTTTCTCTTCAAGAGCCTTACTTGCTAGTAACTCACGCTTTTCGTTAATGGCTGTTTGTACTTCTTGTTTTGCTTGGTTAATCACTTGACCCGCTTCTTTACGCTCTTCAGGGGCAATTTTGCCTAGCGTTTTAAGTAAGCTGGTGATTTCACCTTTTTTACCAAGGTAATTAACCCTGATATCTTCTAGTTGCGCGATTTCATTCGCACTGGCAACTGCCTCAAGTGCTTGCGCTAAAATATTTTCTAAGTTCATTGAGTACCTGGTCTTTCACAGAAGGATTTTTGTAATAGCTAATGATAACTGAAAGCAAGGACTAGATTCTAGCCCTACTAAAGCTTTAACGTTGATTTTATAAAAGGAATTGTTAATTTTCTTTGTGCAGCCATTGAGGCATGGTCAAGTTTGTCTAAAACGTCTAATAATGCACGCATATCGCGGCTTAATCGCGTTAATAAAAAGCGCGCACATTCATCAGTTAGTTCAAGGCCGCGCATATGAGCACGGCGTACGAGGGCTTCCGCTTTATCATCATCGCTCATTGAGCGAATTTGTAATGTTGTGCCCCACTTCAAACGCGATACTAAATCAGGAAGATTGATATGCAGCATGTCAGGTAATAAATCAGCTGTGACCACAAGGTATTTACCCGGCTCATTAAAGCGATTAAAAAAGTTAAATAATCCTTTCTCCCATGCATCGTTGCCTGCCACTAAGTGCACGTCATCGATACATAACACATCAAGATTTTCCAGACCTTCAAGCACAACAGGACCATAATCAATCACTTCACGCATTGAAAGTAACATGGTTGATAAACCACGCTCTTGGGCATGAATACAGGTCGCGTACAATAGGTGGGATTTACCAGAATCACCTAAACCGCATAAGTAGGTATATTGAAATTTATTACTGAGCTTTGTGAACGCATCTTTAAGATGACTCACTTCAAGAGAGTTTTCGCCACCAAAATAAGAAGTAAATGTTTCATCATCAGGCAAAGTAACTGGCAATGCCATTTGCATTGGTTCTTGCACTGCGATTAAAGCCCCTGCCACTGATATTCAAGTTCGTCGCTATTCACCACTTGATAAAAATCTCGCGGGTCTTGATAGGCTTTAAAGGCACTATCAAGTTCTAACGCTTTTCTAAAGTCGTTCATGCTGCCAGTATGATTAACTATAAATTGTACGGTATCAGGCGTACGTACAGATATCACAGCGCGAGTAACAACACTTAAGCTCTCTAAACGGCGTTTAGCAAATTCAATATCAACAAAGTTATTAATACCTTTAAGATAGAAAGTTGCTGTTGCAAGTTGGCCAATCATTGTTGGATCAATGGCATATTCTGCTGCTAAACCACCCGCCAAACTGTCAATCATATCTGCAACAATTTGCTGCTTATCACCCATCAAGCGATTAGTATCGAATAATTCTGCATTAGTGAATCGCCAATCAAGGATCCAGGTTTCTGAATCAGCTTGTTGATACATTCTTGCAGTAATACTGCGCTCTGCACTATAACGACTCGATGCCCGCTCTACGGGTTCAGAGAAATTACCCCATACTTCTGGTATGCCAACAATAGCGCGGTCTTGTAAATCAAGTAATGGCACAACCACAGGTAAACCACGACGACCTGCTTTGTCGTATATAAGCTGTTCAAGCTGCGGATAAGACTCTTGAGTCACCAGTTCACGGCGCCAGTTATCTTCAATGCCTAACCAGATAGCCACTAAAGGACGACGTGTCCCCCACAATGGCAAGCCAAGATCTTTGATTAATGCATTAATCTTATTGGCTTCAAACTTAACAACCAGATTTAAACTGCCATCAGCTTTTTCGTCATATTCGAATTTGAGCATGTAATCTGAAATGTCACGCGTGCGCTGTTTAGCAACAGGGTTTTGATCTGCGCTTGTATCACCACTCACTTTCACCAGCACATTTAGCAGTGCTTCACGGCTTGCTGCCAAACGAGCATCACGTGATTTGTCTGCAACTTTAAGAGTATCTTGATATAAATTAGTCACCTCAACAGCGAAAGTTGAAGCACTCGAAAATAATAATAATAAACAAATAAGTAATCTAGACACAGGCCATTAGTTCTTGCTTTTAAACTGATTTGATCCTAAATCAAAGCCATAAACAAAGCAAAGTTAATTTAATGAACAGTAGCTGAGCAAGTTCGTGAGTTACAAGTTGGGAGTTAGCGAGGGGAAAGTTAGCGAGGGGAAAGTTTTAAGGTATGGCGTAGTTGGGTATAGCGGAGCGAAAACAAACACATCACAGAGCTATCAGCTTTCAGCCGTCAGCGATTAGCCGATAGGTGGAGGTTCTAAGCTCTAGGCTCTAGGCTCTAGGCAAAGTGTACTTGTAGGAATGGCTTTAGCCGTGAATGTGTTTTTATGGCCTGAATTCGGCACTGAAGTGCCTCCTACGGGGGTTGTTGCTGAGGGAGTCTCTGTACTAAAAAACCCCACAGTTCAGCTGACGGCTGACGGCTGACCGCTGATGGCTGATGGCTGATAGCTGACAGCTGACAGCTGACAGCTAAAACGCAAAAAAGCCCGACTCTTTCGAATCGGGCTTTCTCTTATTTGGAGCCTGGCGATGACCTACTTTCACATAGC